>JBEIVL010000019.1:0-33090 GCA_040373885.1 Aphanothece sp. | reverse complement strand
GGTGCTTCAGATCAATTGTGTGCTCGCCATGGCATAGGATATGCGGAGGCTGCGGTTATAGGTGTACCTTACCCTCCAGTTTATTACACTAACGCCACAACTGGAGTCAGTGAGGAATTGGCCATCACCTATGCCCAGACTGCCGAACAACGTTGGCAAGCATTGGTTCAGCAATCGGGATTCCCCAAGGGAAATCAAGGAGTGGTGGTGCTTTCATCCCGTACGCCACTTTATTTTGATCCAGGTTTTTTGGCGGAGAGCTCGCTTGGTCGTACCCAACATTTTTCGCCTCAGACCAGTCAACCCCTTGCCCGCGAAGCAGCCTTGACAACCTGGCTTGATCAGGTCGCTGGACTAGCCGAGCTTCACCCTAAGACCCGCTTTGTCATCTTTTTGCCGACCCCTGAATTCGGCAGTGGTGTGCCGATGGAAACCTGCCGGCCCCAATGGTTCCGACCGGTTTTGCCCGCTGATTGTCGTGGGGTCTCACGCAAGGGGCTTGAGCAGTTTGGTGCTTATTTTCGCTCGAAACTGGCTCCGCTGATGGCCGGTCATCCCAATGTCAGTGTTTATGATCCAGCCGAGGCCTTGTGTCAGGCGGATGGTGTCTGTCCACGCCAGCGAAACGGCTCGCTTCTTTATTTAGATTCTGATCATCTTTCCGACTATGGTGCCACGATTGTCATGGATGATTTCGTTGCCTTTTTGCGTCGTTCCGCCGCCCTCGCGGACGTGCCAAAGCAGCCTTCAGCGCAGGGCCGTTGATCGGGGCGCTGGCCCGGAGTTGATGTTGCGATTGCTACCGGAATGGGGCTTTTTGTAGCACCCGCTACTTTTTAAGGGGCAAGGGTCCGATCTGCTTGTTTGCGCTGATCCAACAGTATTTCGGTGTTCCTGGATTCCCCTCCCCCGGTCGCGATCGCCTCCGGATCCGTTTCTGCCGCCGAAGCGCTGCAGAGCGCCAATAACGGCTTCGTTCTGATCTGCGCGGCCTTAGTGCTGGTGGAGATGGCCTCCGGTGTGGCTGCGGCCGTTGCTGCGGTCCTGGTGGGTCGCCGTCGCCATTACCCCCAGGCCATCTCGCCGCCCCACAACGTCACCTTCATTCTGTTGGGGGCTGGATTGCTGTGGGCGGGTTGGTTTGGCTTCAACGGAGGCAGCGGCCTCGTGGCAGGCAATCTGGCCAGCCTGGCCTGTTTGACCACCAATACCGCCGGGGCGTCTGCGGCCCTGACCTGGATGCTGATTGAAACCCTCCAGCGGGGCAAACCAACGGCGGTCGGTCTGGCCACGGGTGCTGTTGCCGGCTTGGTGGCCATCACCCCAGCGGCCGGATATGTCAGTCCCCTTGCTGCCCTTGTCATTGGGCTCGTGGCAGCCCTCGTTTGCGCCGGAGCCCTGCAGCTGAAGCAGCGTTGGTCCTTGGATGATTCGCTGGACGTGTTGCCGGTGCATGGCATTGCCGGAGTGACCGGAACCCTGTTGACCGGTGTCTTTGCCAGTAGGGCCCTCAATGGAGCGGGTGCCGATGGCCTATTGCTTGGTCATGGCATGCAGGTATGGATCCAACTCAAAGCGATTGGTTTCACTCTGTGGTCTGGGTGTCTGCCGGCACCACGGCGATTCTGTTGTTGATCCGCCAATTTCTGCCCCTGAGGGTTTCCTCGATTCAGGAACAACAAGGCCTCGATATCAACGCCCACGGCGAAGAGGCCTACAACACGGAGTTCACCGGTTGAAGGCCCCCTGGCTTCTTCTTGCCGGGGCTTCTTAAGAACCCCTGGTCAGCCCTGTGGGGTCATTTCCAGAGGGCTTTACGACGACCGGGCAGCACCGAGCGGAACAACGATCCTCGCTGCGCAAAACTGCCCAGGCCTGAGAAGCCGATGGCATAGCCGGCGGCCATCCCCGCATCTCGAATCCAGATGCCCAAGGCCTGTTGCAGTCGACTGGCCTTGGCCTGTTCAACCTGGGTCTGGAGCCTCTTGATTGCCGGATCAAGTCTTGAGATCAGGGCATCCTTCACCTGCGGTAAAGGAGCGGCCAACGGGCGATCCAGATTGGTAGGGGCACCGGGAAGCCGGCGCAGGGCGTTCTGGAGATCGTCTTCGTTGTTGGAAGAACGGATCGCCTCTGCCGCTCTTTCCAGGACTTTCAGCTGGCCGATTTCATTGCCACTTTGCTGATTGAGCAGGCGAGAACCTGCGGTGATCTGCAGGGGAATCAGTAGCAAAAAGCCGATGGCCGCAAAACCGGCCAAGCGACGCAGCAGATTGATCTTGGCGCCAAATGGACTCAGGCCTTCGTCAAGATAACTGGCAAGCAGCATCAGAACAACGCCCATCAAGGGAAGGCTGGAGCTGCCAAGCAATGCTGAAATCACTCGCACTTGCCAGCGGGAATCCAGAATTTCCAGCGGCAACATGGCCGCCAGAAGAATGGCTAGAAAAACGATGAACAGCGCCAAGGCCGCCCATTGCAGGATGTCGGCAAAATCTTCGGTGCGAATTTTGGACGCCATAGGCGGAGCCTGCTGATGACCGCAAGAGCTTAGCGATTATGAACAAAATGTCACCCCTGACGGGCTGATTTGTCAGGCTTACAGCGTTGATTTCGTTAGCCCTTCATCAGCGCTGAAGTCGGGGTTGGAGCTGGGTTGCTGCTGATAGTCATTGTCCCAGCTGTCGCTCAGAGTTGCCTGGAGATCGAAAGTGGGCTCCCAGGCCAACTCCCTTCGCACCCGATGGGTGTCGGTGAGGAAATGGGAGAGCCGCAGTGGAAAGCACTTACGTGCTTTGCTATCGAGGCCCTCGATGGCGAAAGGCTTCAGTTCCACGCTGGCCGGGTCCCTGCCGCAGGCCCTTGCCGCCGCCGCCACGAGCCCGGCGAAGGTGACTCCCTGGTTGCCGCTGCAGTTGTAGATGCGGTTGCTGGCTGCTTCCACCTCGATGCAGCGGGCCATGGCTGTCGCCAGATCGTTGACATGGCCCAGTTGGGTGATGGTGCTGCCATCGCCAGGGATGGGAATCGGTCGGCCGTGGCTGAGGCGGTCGAAGAACCAGCGTTCAATGGGGTTGTAGTTGCCCGGACCCACGATGTAGGTGGGCCGGAAGCTGGTGAAGGGGATCCCCTGTTGTTGCAGCCAGGCTTCGGTTTCGGCCTTGCCGGCATGGCGGCTGGCGGGGTCCAGGGGGGACCCTTCATCCAGGGGCCAGAGGTCGCTGGCGGCATAAACGCCGGCCGAACTCACATAAACCAGGCGATGGCTGGGGGCCCCTGTGCGCTCAATCACCCGGCGAGTGTCAGCGCACTCACGGCCCGAGCTGTCGATAATCACATCAAACGGGCGGTCCTTGAGTTGGTCCAGGGCTGCGTCGTCGTTTCGATCACCCGCCAAGGACTCGACGTTGTCTGGCACTGGGTTTTTGCCTCTGGTGAAGAGGGTGAGCTCGTGCCCCGCCTCCAGCAGCTGGGCCACCAGCGGACGTCCGACGAAACGGGTTCCGCCCATCACCAGAATCTTCATGGTCGGGTCCCGATTGGCAATCAGCGGCGCCATTCAAGCTGGCCGCAGTGCCCTTGCACCCCTCAGCCGAGGGGTTGGCCCTCGGGGAACCATGATGGATCGATCGCCTTGTCAGGCCATGGATGTCATCCCCGCCATCGATCTGCTGGAGGGCCAATGCGTGCGGCTTCACCAGGGCGATTACAACCGGGTGACCCGTTTTCATCCCGACCCGGTGGCCCAGGCATTGGAGTGGCAGAGGCAAGGCGCCCAAAGGCTGCATCTTGTCGATTTGGATGGCGCCCGCAGCGGCAAGCCCATCAATGATCAGGTCGTGCGGGCCATCACCGCCGCCCTGGCCATTCCCGTGCAACTGGGTGGTGGGGTGCGCAGCGCCGAGAGGGCCCAGGAATTGCTGGCCTGTGGCTTGGATCGGGTCATCCTGGGAACCGTCGCCGTGGAAGATCCGGCTTTGGTGCGCCAGCTGGCCCAGCGCCATCCAGGCCGGATCGTGGTGGGCATCGATGCCCGTGATGGCCGTGTCGCTACCCGAGGCTGGCTGGAGGCCAGCACCATGGAGGCCACCGATCTGGCCGCCAGCCTGGCCGGCAGTGGCGTGGCGGCCCTGATCACCACCGACATCGCCACCGATGGCACCCTGGCGGGTCCCAACCTTCCCTTTCTGCGGGCCATGGCTGAGGCGTCGAGCCTGCCGGTGATCGCCTCTGGCGGCATTGGATCGCTCACCGACCTGCTCAGCCTGCTCAGCCTCGAACCTCACGGGGTGCAGGGCGTGATTGTGGGCCGGGCGCTTTACGATGGTCAGGTGGACTTGGCCGAGGCCCTTCAAGCCGTGGGTCCTGAGCGTTGGCAAGACGTTGAACCCCTGTCCATGGCCTGATGGCCGATGGACAAATGTTTTTTGGTTTGATTCAGATCTTGATGGTTCATGGCCTGATGGGGACGTGTCGCGGCCAAACTCTTCCACCTGCCCTATAACTGAATCTCAAGTGCCCTCTGCTTGCTGTGGTCGACGGCTCCACCCCCACCGCGAGTTTGCCCAACGCCAGCTCAGCGGCGATCCCAGAGGAACTTCATGCCCCTGGCTTCCAGAGTGACGTCGAGTCAGCGCAGCCTGCGTCGGTGCCTCTGCAGAGCGTCGATGATGTCTACCGACGCTGTCGAGACTTGGGCATGCGCCTGAGTCGTCAACGGCGCATGGTGCTGGATTTGCTGTGGGCGGAGAAGACCCACCTAAGTGCCAGAGATATCTTCGAAAAGCTCAATAATCTTGGTCGCAACATTGGTCATACCTCTGTTTATCAAAATCTCGAGGCCCTGCAACGGGCTGGAGTGATTGAATTTCTTGACCGTGCCAGCGGTCGTCTTTACGGGTACCGATCTGACCCCCACAGCCATCTCACCTGCCTCGATTCCGGTGCGATCCGCGATCTCGATGTCTGCCTTCCAGAAGATCTGCTGAAGCGCATCGAGCTTCACACCGGCTACGCCATTGAGTCCTACACCTTGCATCTGTGCGGCCGGCCGACGGGAGCCTGAATTCGTTGGCTCCTTCCGCTGATGCCCGAACGCCCCGTTTGTTGCTTTTTGCCGACCCTTGGCAGCAGCAGGCAATGGCGGCCTCCCTCCAGCTAGGCCCCAGCCTTGGCCAGGTCGTGTTCAGTGCCGACGAGCTGGAGGGAGCCCCCCAGCTCGTCATCTGGAGTTTGGTTTCACCTCCCCCGATGGCGAGTCTCCAGCTGGAGCTGCAGCGTCTCCATGAGCGCTGGCAACCGGTGCCGATTCTCTTGCTGCTGCCGGCTGGCCACGCCTATCCGGCCGAGTCGTTGCTGCAACTTCCCGTGCAGGGTCTGTTGGAGGCTCCGAGCGCGGGTGCCCTGCGCGAAGCCGCCGCCACCCTTCTCGCCGGTGGAAGGGTGCTGGAGATCGCACCGGCCCCAGCACCCGGCGTCGCGGCGGCCCAGGCGGCGCCAGCTCCGGGAGTGATGGGGCTGGGCCAGTGGTTGTTGACCAGTGGTCTGCATCAGATCGATGCGGAACTGCGGATCTGTGCCCAGTGGCTTGAGTCGCCCTCCCTGTCTCTGCTGAGCTTGCTTCTGGTGCAGGGCCGGGTGCGGGAGCTTCGGGCCGCCCGCCAATTGTTGCTGTGGCTTTTGGGCCCCATCAGCCTCGCCTGGAGCGAGCCCTTTGTTGCCCCGTTGGCTGTAGCCCGGGCTCCTGGGCTTCCCCAGGCTGCGGCTCTGGTGCCCGCCTTTGTCGAGCGTGAAGGCCTTGCCCTCACCTTGCGCCAGCGCAATGCCGATGGGCTTTGGGAAACCGTGCGCGAGCGTCTGCGGCAGGGGGCCGCCGCCGGACCAGCAAACGCCAGTGGGGGTCTGCTGGCACTCGATGGTCTTCTGGATCAACGACGCAGCGATCTGCTGCTTTCCTTGTTGGAGCAGTTCGACAAGTTGCGCAGCCAATTGCAGATCCAGCCCATGAACGCCGATCGGTTGCTGGAGCAGTGGCGTGAGCTCCAGCCGATGCTTCGCCAACAGGCCATGCGCCGCATGGCCGGTGCCTATGTCCAGTTGCCGAGGGAAGGGGTGCTGCTACCGGTGGCGGAGACTCTGGTGGCCGGCAGTGTCCTCTCAGGGGATGACCCCGATCTGCCCGATCCCTTGGCCATGCTGTCCAGTCTGGTGCAGGCTCGGCCGTTGCTTGTGGAGGGTCAGCTGTTGCCGCCCGATGAACCCCAGGCGGTCCTTTACCTGGAGATGCTGCTCGCCAATTGGCTGGTCCGCAGCGCCGAGCAGATCAGCGCTGAGGTGCTGGCGGCCTGTGCCGATTGGCCCGAGCTGCGTCATTATCTGCTGCGGCCCGAATTGTTGGCCACCCGCAACCTCGAGCGCCTGCGCAACCAGCTCAACGCCCAACAGCGCTGGCAGAGTTGGGTGGAGCGACCGATTGAGCTCTACGAAAGCCGCCGGCCCCTCTACTGCCTCCAGGCCGGTGAAATCCGCAAGCAACAGCTCACCGAACCGCGGGACCAGGAATTGAAGCGTTTGGGCTGGTTGCAGCAATGGGTGACCCTGGCTCTGGAAACCCGTGATGCCCTGGCTCCCCAGGTCCAGAGCCTGATGCGGGGGCTCGGTGATCTGCTGGTGGTGGTCCTGACCAAGGTGGTCGGTCGGGCCATCGGCCTGGTGGGGCGGGGCATCGCCCAGGGCATGGGCCGCAGTCTCGGCCGAGGCTCCTGATCGGCAGACCTGGCGGCACAATGGGCCCATACGCCTGAGCCCTCTTGTCCCTGCCGATCCCGGCCCGTCGCCCTGTCTGGAGCTGGCTGTTGGCCGGTCTGCTCTGGTTGATCGGTGGCTCTGCCGCCCTTGGGCTGGGGGGCGCGCCCGCGTGGGCCAGTCTCGACAACGACCGCTACGACGGCAACATTTTTGCTCTTTACGCGGGTAATGGCTCCCTGGTGCCTCCCCAGACCACCCTTGCGGAGGCCCTGGCCAGGAAGGAGGTCGTGGTGATGGTGTTTTATCTCGACGACAACAGCGCCAGCAAACGCTTTGCTCCGGTGGTGTCTGAATTGCAGCGCCTCTGGGGCAATCGCATCGCCCTGCTGCCCCTGGTCACCGATCCGCTCCAGAATCGTCCGGTGCAGGGAGCGAGCGATCCCGCCCATTACTGGACCGGAGCGATCCCCCAGGTGGTGGTTCTCGACAACCAAGGGGGGGTGATTTTTGATCACACCGGCCCGGTCGATCTTGGGGCTCTCAACACCGTGCTCAGCGACGCGACCGGCATCCCCCTGGCCCCTGGCAATGGCGGCGGCTCGATCGTCAGTTTCAACGAACTCAACAGCGAAATCCGCCCCGAGGCCCGATGAGCGATTCCGGATCCAGCCCGGCAACACGCCTGGAGAAGGACAGTCTGGGCGAGGTGTGCGTGCCGGCCCAGCATTACTGGGGGGCCCAGACCCAGCGTTCCCTGGTGCTTTTCCCCTTCGGCCAGCCGATGCCCCTGGCCATCGTCCATGCCCTGGGCCTGCTTAAAGCCGCCTGCGCCCAGGTCAATGGCTCCATGGGGCGGCTGGATCCCTCCCTGGCTGACCTGATTGCGACCGTCGCCGAAGAGGTGGCCGCGGGTGATCTCGATGGGGAATTTCCTTTGCGCGTCTGGCAAACGGGCTCGGGCACCCAGACCAACATGAACGTCAATGAGGTGATTGCCAACCGGGCCATCGAGCGTTGTGGCGGGGTGCTGGGCAGCAAGACGCCGGTTCACCCCAACGATCACGTCAATCTCAGTCAATCCAGCAATGACATCTTCCCCGCGGCGATGCATATCGCCGTGGCCCTTGAGTTGCATCAGGCCTTGCTGCCGGCCCTTAGCGCTCTGATCGCCAGCCTGGAGGCCAAGGCCCGGGACTTTGCCCCCCTACTCAAGATCGGTCGCACCCACCTCCAGGATGCGGTGCCCCTGAGCCTCGGCCAGGAGTTTGGTGGTTATGTCGCCCAGCTGGACCTGGCCAGGGACACCCTGCTCTCCAGTTTGCCCCAGTTGTTCCAGCTGGCCATCGGCGGCACCGCCGTTGGTACCGGTCTCAACGCCCCTGAGGGCTTCTCCGAGGCCGTGGCGGCCCGGCTCGCCGATCGTCTCGCTCTGCCGTTCTGTTCAGCCCCGAACAAGTTCCAGGCCTTGGCGGGTCATGAAGCGCTTGCGGCGGTCCATGGTGCTTTGACGGTGCTTTCGGGCAGCCTGCTGAAAATCGCCAATGACATCCGTTGGCTGGCCGGTGGTCCCCGTTGCGGCCTGGGCGAACTGGTGCTGCCCGAAAACGAGCCTGGCTCGAGCATCATGCCCGGCAAGGTCAATCCCACCCAATGCGAAAGCCTGGCCATGGTGTCCGTTCAGGTGATGGGCAACAACACCGCCGTGCAGATGGCGGCCAGCCAGGGCAATTTCGAACTGAATGTCTTCAAGCCTCTCATTGCCTCGAATGTGCTTGAAAGCATTGAGCTTCTGGCCGGGGCCTGCGCCGGCTTCCGGGAACACTGCATCGATGGCTTGCGGGCCAATGAAGCTCGCTTGCGGGAGTTGCTGGGCCACAGCCTCATGTTGGTGACCGCCCTCACCCCAGCGATCGGCTACGACCGGGCCAGCGGCATCGCCCGCCATGCCCACCAGCACAACCTCAGCCTGAGGGACGCGGCGCTGGCGATTGGCGCGATCAGCGGCGAGGAATTCGATCGGCTGGTGCGTCCGGAGGCGATGCTCTGAGCAGGGTTTCGAGGGCGATGCGGGCGCCGGGGGCATCACTGGCCCCCCGGCGCAGAATCGCAACGCCGTCCACCACCCTCAGTACTCCGTAGGAAGCGCCCAACTCCTTGAGTCGCTTTTCACTTCTCTCCAGGGTGTCCCGGTCCTCGTTGAAGGCCACGCCATAGCGCCTCAGCCGACCGATGTCCGCCGCAATCCAGTCCACCGGCCGCAGCTGTCCCTGGCGATCGAGGTAGGACACCGAGTTGGGGAAGCGCAGCAGCACCGGCCTACGGGCCAGGGGGGGCACGAGGTGGGTGGTGGCCGCCGCAGTGCTCTGCGGGGGGATCAGGGCCAGGGCGGATCGGGCGGCCTGGGCATGCCTCCATTGCTCGCCAATGGAACGGTGCACCCAGGGTCTGACGCTGTCCGGCACCAGGAACGACAGCGATCGATGCGGGTTGCTGGTGAGGCTGAACAGCAGGGAGAGCAGCACCGCACCGGTCCAGAAGGCCCGAAGTCCCCTTGAGGCGAAGGCCCCGCCGTGGCGCTGCCACCAGAACACCGTGCCTGCGAACAGGCCCGGGACCACCAGAAAGGTGTAGCGGATCGTGATGGAGAGCGGATTGTTGCTGCCCTGGGCCAACAACAGGCCCAGCAGCGGCAGGCCCATCAGCAACCAGCTGTCGGCGGCGATCAGGGGCACAAACAACAGCGGTAGGCCTTGGCCCAGGAGATAACGCAGGGTCTGATCCGGGGGGTCGAAGAGCTCGTGGAGCAAGACACCGGGTTGACCAAGGGCCTGGCGCAGCACCTCAAGACTGGAAGCGCGCTGGCTGCCCGGCACGTACTGGCCGAAGTTTTCCAACATGAAGCGTCGGGCATTGTCGTCACTGAACAGGGGCATCAGTTGGTTGGTGACGAGCAGCACCCACCCTCCGCCCCAGCCCACCAACAGCAAGGCCAGGGGCCAGCGGCGTGGCTGGCGCAGCCCCAACCAGAGTCCGATTCCCATCAGGACCACACCGGTGTCCTCCCGCACCAGGGGGATGAGCAGGGCTGGAATCAGGGCCAGCAGCCAGCGACGGCGCTCCAGCCCAAGGAGCACCAGAAACACAAGCAGGGGTAACTGGCAGAGATCGGTGAAATTTCCCCAGGTGGGACCGATGACCGCATTGGCGCCGTAGAAGCTGAGGGCGATGCGAGCGGCCAGGGGTGGGGCCAGCCGCAAGCTAGCCAGCCGGTGCAGAACCAAACCGGCGGCGGTGATCAATCCAACCTGCACCAGGGGCAGGGCCGCTGGCCCCAGGAGACCCACCAGCGGAATCCAGAGGGCCAGCAAGGGGGTGAAGTGTTGCCCGAGCCGGTGGTATCCAAGCTGGGGAGCGAGGCCGCCATTGATGACGGCATCCGAGAGCTGGGAGGACAGGGTGCTCTCGAACGGGTGACCACTGAGACCGTTCCAAAGCGCTTGCAAGAAAATGCCCTGGTCGTAGGAGGCGTTCAGACTGACCAGGCGCCACATCTGGATGGCCAGTCCGACCAGTCCGAAGGCGAGAGCCGCCATCCACACCCATCGTTGCGGACTTGCCTGGCGGGGCGACAGGGAGGGGAGGAAACGGTGAATCAGGGGGCGTAAAGACCGGAGCCGACAATCAGAATTTCACCATCGGGAAGCTGCACCCGCCGGACATAGGTGGTTTTGCGTTCCGGCAGCTTGGAGGCATCGGGTCGGGGCCAGAGATACTCCACCCACCCGGATCCCTGCGTCATGGCAAGGTTGATGTAGTCCCGCACCATCGCCTTGCCATTGGTGTCTTTGAGCCCAAGAATGTTGCGTCCTTCAACTTCGGCAAAGGCAGGATTAAGGATTTCAACCCCAGTAGGTGTGTCGACAAAAACATAGGTGTCATGAAAAAAGTAGGGCCCTAGACGATCGCGCAGTTTGGCCAGGGCGGGACGTCCTTCCTGTTGCAGTAGACGTGCGGCCGCGTCCACCTGTTGCACGATGAAGGCCCGCTCGATCTGGGGTTCGTAGAGTCCAGACAACACCAGATAGCGTTGGCCGGAAGGCGCCGTCACGGCGACCAGATAGGTGGATTTCCAGACCGGTCGGCGATCGGAGCGGTTGGGTTTGCGCCATTGGTAATGAACCCAGCCCCTCCCTTGGGGACTGTTGGCCACCTCCAGGAACTGGCGCCCGAAGGGCTTACCACCGAGGTCCTGGAAGCCCAGAAAACTGAGCCCTTCACTCTCGGGATCGGGGGGATAGACGACGCTTGTGCCATCGGCCCCCAGCACAAACACGTAGCGGTCTCCCTGGAACCAGGGGCCTCCCTTGACGCGGAAGGCGCTGAAAGCGTCGCTGCCATGCAGCTTGACTTCCTTCGCCGCCGCTTCGACGAGGGCGACCAGCTCACGGGTGTCCCGTTGGGTGTAGGCCTCTGCGGCAATCGGTGCGGGAGCTGGCGCCGCCTGCTGCGCCCATGGGGCGGGAGCGCCAAGGCTGTGGCCCAGCACCAGCAACAGGCTCAGGGGGCCTGCCCAGGCTCCGACTCGGCCTCGCCGTCGCAGTGCTGAGTGGCCTGGACGCACCATCGAATCAACGGATTTGACTGGCCAGCATGCCATGGCCTCCGGGGTTTAAGAAGTCAAGGCGGGTCTGGGGCGGTACTCAGAGAAGCTTGGCGGCCAGTTCCGCCAGGGGAGAGCGTTCTCCGCGCATCAAGGAGACATGGCCGGCCAGGGTCTGGCCCTTGAAGCGTTCCACCAGCCAGGTCAGGCCATTGCTCTCGGCGTCAACATAGGGATTGTCAATTTGATAGGGATCACCAGTCACCACGATTTTGGTGCCTTCGCCAACACGGGTCACAATGGTTTTGATCTCATGCGGTGTCAGGTTCTGGGCCTCATCGACCACCATGTATTGACGGGGAATTGAACGGCCCCTGATATAGCTGATGGCCTCGACCTCAAGCAAACCCATGCCCTTGAGATCGGCCCAGCTGTTGCGGGGAGCTCGTTGATTGGATCTTGAGCCAGAAGGTTCGTCAGCACCGAGCAGATAATCGAGGTTGTCTTTGATGGGTTGCATCCAGGGGCCCATTTTTTCCTCAAGATCGCCTGGTAGATACCCCATGTCCTTGCCCAGGGGAATCACCGGACGTGTCACTAAGAGGCGATCGTAGAGTCGCTCGTCGGCCACCTGGTTCAGGCCTGCCGCTAGGGCCAGCAGGGTTTTGCCGGTGCCCGCCATGCCCACCAGGGTGACGAGGGGAATCTCGGGGTCCAGCAGCAGGTCGAGGGCGAAGGTCTGTTCGCGGTTGCGGGCCTGGATGCGGCCGATCCGGGCCTTGCCGGCCCGTTGCAAGGGCAGGAGCGCCGCCGACGGGGCGTGATAGCGGGCCAGCAGGGTATGGCTTGGTTGGTGGCGATCCACCAGGGTCACCCCCTCGTTGGCCTGGAGGGGTCCGCCTTCGGATCCCAGCTCGGCCACGGCCAGGCCGCCGCTCAACTTGACCCGGTCCATCTGGTCAGCGCTGGTCCAGATCTCGCAGCAGCCCGGATAGAGATCGCCGATGTCCACCTTGTCGGTGTTGTAGTCCTGGGCGATCAGTCCCACCGCGTCGGCCTTGATGCGCAGGTTGGTGTCCTTGGTGATCAGAACCACCGGCGGTTGGCTGCCCACCACCTGATGCAGGCGCTGTTCAAGCGCTACCGCCAGGATGTTGTTGTCGCCGCTGCCTCCCTTGAGCTCCGGGGGCAGCTGGCTGAGGGTCTCGCTGCGGCAGAACACCACCTGCAGAGTGCCGCCGCTGCTGGCGTTGAGGGGCACCCCTTCCGCCAGGTTGCCTTTCTCGCGCAGCTCATCCAGCAGTCGGGACACCTGGCGGGCGTTGCGGCCTTTTTCCGAGGGGTCGCGCTTGAAGCGGTCGATTTCTTCGACCACCTCAATGGGAATGACGACCGCGTTGTCCTCGAAACGGGTCAGAGCCAGGGGGTCATGGAGCAGAACATTGGTATCGAGAACAAAGGTTTTGCGCATGCCAGTCGCCTTGCCGGTGCCTTGGTGCGGAACCTAGGGCCGCAGCGGCATCTACGCTCCGCCGCATGCATTCTTTTCTGACCACTTGCCGCTGCTGCTCTCTCTGATTTTGATTCTGGCGCTGTTGTTCGCTCTCAGCCTTCTCTGGCTTGAGCTGCGCCATCGGCTGCGTCCCGCCTCACCCCTGCAGTTGATTCCAGGGGCGTTCCAGGTCAAGCGACGCGCCCAGGGTCTCGAGGTGATCGGTGAGATCACGATTCGCAATCCCCACACCCGGATGGAGGTGTTTGTGCCTGAAATCAGGGTGCAACCGGTCTTGCTGGGTCGTGGTGATCTTTCGGGCATCAGCTGTGAGAGCCGGGTGATCGCCGAGCATCCCGATGAGGAGACTCGCCTGGATGGTTACTGGGCCGCTTACATCGTCAAGGGCCGCAAGAGCACCCGAGCCCGCTTGCAGATCCGCATCATGGGCCCGGCAGGGGTTGACCTGGAGGGGCTCGTCGATACGGTTTGGCTGGAGATTTTCTGGGTCAATTACGGTCCGTTTGGACGGTTGCAGCGTCGCGACGCCATTCTGGTGCCGATCCAGATGCCCGATCCTCTCAATGCGGTGACCGCCCCCTGGCGGGATGGGGACGATTGCCGGGTGCTGCCGGTCCGTACGCACCTGCTTGGGGTCCTCGACGACCCTCGCGAGGTTCTGGAGCGCTACACCAATGGATTGCGTCGCAGTGGTGACGTGCTGACCATCGGCGAAACCCCTCTGGCGGTCATGCAGGGCCGCTATCACCATCCTGAGACGGTGGAGCCTTCGGCTTTGGCACGACTGCTCTGCCGTGTCTTTCATCCCACCAGCAGCCTGGCGACCGCCTGCGGTCTGCAGTCACTCATCGATATCGTCGGTCCGTCCCGGGTTCTGGTCGCCTGGTTGGCCGGCACCGCCTTGAAGGTGGTCGGGATCAAGGGGGTCTTTTATCGGATGGCGGGTGATCAGGCTCGTTTGATCGACGACATCACCGGCACCACCCCTCCCTACGACCAGACCTTGGTCCTCGGTCCTTCCGACCCCGAGCACTTCTGCAACCGCATGGCCGCCGACCTTGGCGTCGCGGTGGCCGTGGTCGATGTCAATGACCTCGGTCGCGTCAAGGTGCTGGCCTCTAGCCAGGGTTGCGATGAGGAGTTGCTGCAGCGGGCCCTGCGGCCCAATCCAGCGGGCAATGCCAACGAGCGGACTCCGTTGGTGCTCGTTCGTCCACAATGAGTCCGGTTGGACCCGGGTTCGCGTGGCATGGCTTCGCGTCGATTCTCTTCCGCAGGCATGCTTTCGCGTTGAGTGCCTTGATCACAGTGGCTTGATCAGACTGCCTTGATCAGAGCGACTGGATCGGCAGGTCTGGACCAGGAATTCCTCCCAATCGCATGGCCCCGATCGCACGGCGACGAATCCCAGGGCGGCGATGGTCCTGGATTGGGTTCGCATAGAATTACAACCACTCGCTTCGCCAACCCCAGTCCCTGTGCCGTCTCCTGTGATCGCTGCTGCTCTCGGGATTCAGCCGGACTTCCAGCGGGCCCTACCTACCCCCGAGCCTGAGCGGACACCCGGACCTGAGTCGAGTTGGGGTGTCGAGCCCCTGCAGGGCTGGCACATTCCCCTTCTCGATGATCCGGCCTTCGTTCCCCTGCAACCCTTGTTGCAGAGAGCTCTGCTGCTGGGGGTTCCCGAGAGGTTGATCGCCTCCGTCGCTTCAAGGCCTTGCCTGGCGCCCCGGGTTCATGTGGGCCTATGGCGTGATCAGCCCGGCCCGCCGCGGGTGCTCGGACTGATCGTGACGCGCCGCCTCAACCGCAGCGGCAGCTCCTGGGAGGTGCAGCACCTCAGGCTGGCCCAGGATCCCCCCGTCAGCCCCAGGCTGCCCACCGACGCCACCCTGGCCTGCGCTTTATTACGGGAAGCCATTCAGCGGGGTCGGGGGGCCTGCAGTTGGATCGCCACGACCCCCAGTCTCGATACTCCCCGTCTGGCGGCACTCAGACAGCAGGGGTTTCAGCCTTTGCGGCGGGATGCCCTCTGGTGCTGGCAGGCCCAAGGCCCGGCGCCAGCCCTGGCAGCAGGCCTTGAGCTGCTGCCCCTCAATCGTCAGACAGCTCCCCAGCTCTGGCATCTCGAACAGGCGGCCTGCCCGGCCCAGCTCCGCCAGATCCTCGATCGCCGCAGTGAGGATCTGCTCGATCAAAGTGGCAGCCGCGGCTGGATGCTGGTGGATGCCAATCGCCGTGAGGCCGTGGCCGGGGTCCGTTGGCTGGCGGATCAGCCTGAAGGGGGGCAGCTGGTCGAACTCTCGGTGATTCCCGGTCGCGATCAGTTGCTCGGCTCGCCCACCGCCCTGCTTCTGCATCGTTTGAGCCGTCAAGGCCAACCGCTTTGGTTGCGGGTCGAGCTCAGTGATCGGGTCCGCAACCTGTGGCTTGAGCAGCTGGGGGCCACCTGCCACGGCGAGCAGGTGCTGATGGGGCGCAGTCTGTGGCGCCGCTCCCCCTCCCCTCCCGTCCGGGAAGCTGCCCGCCGTTTGGAAGCCATGCTTGAACCCTTTCAACCTCGGCGCCGCACCTTGCCCACCCCGGTGGTCCCTCGCTGAATGGGTCTGTTGGACATTCCCTTACCCTGCTCGGCTCTCGCCCTGGATGTGGGCCATCGCCGCATCGGGCTGGCGGGGTGTGATCCCCTCGGCATCACGGTGACTCCCCTGGCCCCCTTGCTTCGTCAGGATTTCGATGTCGATGTCCAGACCATCGCCGCACTGGTTCGGCAACGGCGAGTCCAGGTTCTTGTGGTGGGACTGCCCCTCGATGCGGCCCAGCGGTTCACCCAGCAGGCCCGTCATTGCCGTCGTTACGGCCTGCGACTGGTCCAGACCCTGGCCGAGCATGGATTGGAGCTCCCCTTGGCCTGGGTCAACGAGCACGCCAGCACACGCATGGCGGCGGAACGGTACGGTCTTCATGGTGACCGCACCGGCCGCCTTGACAGTGCCAGCGCCACCCTGCTGCTGGAACAATGGCTGAGGGAGGGGCCGATGCCCCAGCCTCTCGCCACCACGACGCCCAAGCGTCAGCCTCCAGCCCATCCCATCCATCCTGAGGGTCCCTCAGTCGTTCTGCCATGACCACCGACCAATCAGAGATGACGGGCGCGGGAGATGTGCCCACTGTTCTGGTAAGTGATTCCAATGGACGTCAGTTGCTTTGCTTCCTGGAAGAACTGATTCCCCTTGATGGCCATGATTACGCCTTGCTGACGCCCGTCGACACCCCGGTCTGCCTGTTTCGCCTGCGCGACGATGATGAGCCCGAATTGATTGAAACTCTGCAGGCCACCGAGCCGGTGCTCTCGGTCGCCGATGTGGTTCTCCAGGAGCATGACCTGACCCTGGTGCGTTCGGCCGTGAGTCTCACGGTCAATGGCGAACTGGACGAACCGGAACCTGAGGATCTCGATGACGATGAAGAAGGGGATGACGACACCGATACCTATGAACTTTTGGTGAGTTTCATGGCGGGCGATGAGGAATACGGCCTTTACATCCCTCTCGATCCCTTCTTTGTGGTTGCCCGTTTGACCCCGGACGGCGCAGTGGTTGTCGAAGGCGAGGAATTTGATCGGGTGCAACCTCGCATTGAAGCCGAACTGGATGAGAGGGAGAGCGACGATTGATGTTGGCCAAGCTCCTCACCCCTGGCTGGGCACCGTCCACCACCGTGGCCCATCTTTCCCTTGATGAGCTTGTCCGCCGTGCCGGTCAACCGATCCGCGCCCTCGTGATTGATGTTGACCGGACGTTGTTGCCTCGTCGGCAGTCCGTGATGCCCCTCAGTGCTGAATCGTGGTTGCGGCAGGCCCATCGTCGGATGCCCATCCACCTGCTCAGCAATAACCCCAGTCGGCGGCGTATCGCCGCCGTGGCCGAACCCCTCGGACTGCCCTACACCATTTCGGCCGCCAAACCGCGGCGGGGGGCTCTGAGGCGGGTGATCGATGAACTTGGGATTCCCCCCTCCCAGGTGGCCCTGCTCGGCGACCGGGTGTTCACCGATGTGCTGGCAGGCAATCGCCTCGGCTTGTTCACGGTGCTCGTGAAACCGATCGACCCGGCGGGTCAACCCTGCCGCCATGACCGGGTCCAAAATCTGGAGTTGCGCATGGCCCGCTGGCTGGGCACCAGCCCTTCCTGATGGAGCTCGCCCCTGCGGCCCAGCAACGGCGCGTGATCAAGGTGGGCACCAGCCTTCTGCGAGGAGACAGCCAGCGCCCCACCGCCGCGGTGATTGCGGATCTGGCGGCGAGCCTGGCCCGACGCCGTCGCATGGGCGATGTTTTTGCCTTGGTGACCAGTGGCGCCGTCGGGCTGGGCTGCCAGACCCTGGCCTTGGCCCGTCGGCCCACCGATGTGGTGGCCCTGCAGGCGGCGGCGGCCGTGGGGCAGGGCCACTTGATGGCTCTCTACCAGGATGCTTTTGCCGTGCGCGGTCTGACGGTGGCGCAGGTGCTGCTGACCCGGGGTGATCTGGCCTCCAGGGGCCGCTACCGCCGGGCTTGTCGCACCCTGGAGCAACTGTTGGCCTGGGGGGTGATTCCGATCATCAACGAAAACGACACCCTCGCCACCGATGAGCTCCGCTTTGGTGACAACGACACCCTTTCAGCGTTGGTGGCGGTGGCGATCAGTGCCAACGAGCTGGTGCTGCTGACCGATGTCGATCGGCTGTATTCGGGTGATCCACGTCATGATCCCGAGGCTCGACCGATCCTTGAAGTGGTGGGCCCTGAGGGCATCGATCGGCTGCAGGGCGTGGCCGGAGACGGGGGACGCTGGGGCACCGGGGGCATGGCCACCAAGCTCACAGCGGCCCGGATCGCCACCGCCAGCGGCGTGAAGGTGCGTCTGGCCGACGGCCGCGATCCGACCGTCCTCGATGCCTTGCTGGCTGGTGATGCGGTGGGCACCCTTTTCCACCCCAGCCTCACACCCCTCTCCGATCGCAAGGGTTGGCTGGCCCACGCCTTGCTGCCCGCCGGCAGCCTGCGCCTGGATGCCGGGGCGGAACGCGCTTTGCTGCACCAGGGCGCCTCCCTGCTGGCGGTGGGTATCAGGGCGGTGGAGGGATCCTTTTCCCGCCACCAGCCGGTGCGGTTGCTGGCCCTGGATGGGCGGGAGCTGGGGCGTGGCTTGAGTGAGTTCAGCAGCGATGAATTGCGCCAGATTCTTGGGCTCAGCAGTCATGAGATCCGCCAGAGGTTGGGCTCGATCAGCGAGGAGGTGGTCCACAGGGACCAGTTGGTGCTGAATCCCGTCGTGGCGAGCCCGGCCCAACCGGCTCAGGGCGACACCTCGGAGGGTTGAGGCCTTCGCCGGAATGGGGCGCGGCGGCCCGGCTTTACGATCCGGCCCTGGCCGGTTGATAGGGAATGCGTTTCAGCGATCTGCTCACCAGAATCAGCCAGGTCGGGGCGGACAGCCCTCGCCATCTGGGAGACGATCCCGAGCTGCTGGTGGGCCAGTCCCTCGAGTCGGCGGGCCCCGGCCAGCTGGCTTTTCTAGAGGCGGGCCACGCCATGGCCTCGGCGCTGGCCGCCAGTCAGGCCGCCGCCGTGTTGCTGCCGCTTGATGCCGATCTGCAGCGGCAAGCCAGTGAGCGGGGCCTGGCCTGGGTGGCTCTGGCCGACCCCCGTCTCGGCTTCGCTGAGGCCCTGGAGGCTCTCAATCCGCGCCCGCGCCCCCCGGCCGGGGTCCATCCCAGCGCCGTCATCGATCCATCCGCCCGCCTGGGGGCGGGGGTGCATGTGGGCCCCCGGGTGGTGGTTGGGGCGGGCTGCCACATCGGCTCTGGCAGCACACTCCATTCCGGCTGTGTTCTTTACGACGATGTGCGGCTGGGGGAGGATTGTGAGGTGCATGCCAATGCGGTCCTGCACCCCGGCACCCGCCTTGGTCGCCGCTGCGTCATCCATTCCGTCGCCGTGATCGGATCGGAGGGCTTTGGCTTTGTGCCCACGCCCTCGGGCTGGCGCAAGATGCCCCAGACGGGCCGGGTCGTGCTGGAGGACGGGGTGGAGGTGGGCTGTGGCTCGATGGTGGATCGGCCGGCCGTTGGCGAGACCCGCCTTGGGGCCGGCAGCAAGATCGATAATCTGGTGCATGTGGGCCATGGGGTTCAGCTGGGCCGCGGCTGCGCCCTGGCCGCCCAGGTGGGCATTGCCGGTGGCGCGGTTCTGGGCAACGGGGTCATCCTGGCGGGCCAGGTGGGGGTGGCCAATCGGGCCCGCATCGGCGATCGCGCCATCGCCTCCTCCAAATCCGGCATCCATGGCGAGGTGGCAGCCGGTGAGGTGGTCAGCGGTTATCCGGCGATCCCCAATCGTCTCTGGCTGCGCTGCTCGGCCGCTTTCAGCCGTCTGCCGGAAATGACCCGCAGCCTCCGGCTGCTGCAATCGCGCCTGGATACGGATCCCAGCGACCCCGATTGAGCGCAGGCCCCCTAGGCCCCGCGAGGGAGTGGGTAGTCTCGGCCCGCCGAACGGTCCTGCCCAGGGGCCTGCGCCGGCCATGTCGCCCCCTTGTTCGCATCGCTGATGACCACCCACCGGATCACCCTGCTTCCCGGCGACGGGATCGGCCCGGAGATCACCGCGGTTGCGCGCCAGCTGTTGGAAGCCGTGGCCAGCCGCCATGGCTTTGAACTGACATTTGATGAGCGACCGATCGGGGGGGCCGCTCTTGATGCGACTGGTGAACCTCTCCCAGCCAGCACCCTTGAGGCTTGTAGGGCCAGCGACGCCGTCCTGCTCGCCGCCATCGGATCGCCCCGTTTCGACAACTTGCCCCGCGAGCGGCGCCCCGAGACCGGTTTGCTGGCCCTGCGCTCAGGCCTCGGCCTCTTCGCCAACCTGAGGCCCGTCAAGATCATTCCGGCCTTGATCGACGCCAGCAGCCTGCGGCCGGAGGTGATCAGTGGTGTTGATCTGGTGGTGGTCCGCGAGCTGATCGGTGGCGTTTATTTCGGACTACCCAAGGGGCGGGTTGAGGCTGAGGGGCGGGTGCGGGCCTTCAACACCATGGCCTATTTCGATGATGAGATCGATCGCATCGCCAGGGTGGCCTTTGACCTGGCCGCCAAACGGCGCTCTCAGGTGTGTTCGGTGGACAAGGCCAATGTCCTTGATGTCAGTCAGCTCTGGCGCGACCGGGTGGAGGCCCTCCACTCGGAGTATCCCGGCATTGAGCTGAGTCACATGTACGTGGACAACGCCGCGATGCAACTGGTGCGGGCTCCCCGCCAGTTCGACGTGATCCTGACCAGCAATCTCTTCGGTGACATCCTGAGCGATGAAGCCGCCATGCTGACGGGCAGTATCGGGATGTTGCCCTCGGCCTCCCTGGGCAGCGATGGTCCGGGCCTGTTTGAACCGGTCCATGGTTCAGCGCCCGACATCGCCGGTCAGGACCGGGCCAATCCGCTGGCCATGGTGCTCTCGGCCGCCATGATGTTGCGCCTGGGCCTCGATGAGGCGGCGGCGGCGGCCGACCTGGAGGCAGCGGTCGATCGGGTCTTGGCCGCCGGTTGGCGCACCGGTGATCTGGCCCCGGATCCTGCGAGCGCCTTGGGTTGCCGCGCCATGGGCGACCGCCTGTTAGAGGCCCTAGCGGCCATTGACGCCTGACGTCGCGCCCCGATCGAGCGACCTGGCGCGGGCTTGGGCTGGCCTGGCCCATCCGGGTCCGACGATCTGCGAAACTCGCAGGCATCTCTACCCCTGAGCGCCGATGTCGAAGCGTCACCCGGTCGTCGCCGTCACCGGGTCCTCCGGAGCGGGAACAAGCACCGTGAAGCGGGCCTTCGAACACATCTTCACCCGCGAGGGCGTGCATCCGGCCGTCGTCGAGGGCGACAGCTACCACCGCTATGAGCGTGGCCCCATGAAGGAGGCCATGGGCCGGGCTCTTCAAGCCGGGGAGAACTTCTCCCATTTCGGTCCGGAGGCCAATCTCTTCGACAAGCTCGAAGAGTTGTTCCGTGTCTACGGCGAAACCGGCAAGGGAGAGAAGCGGTATTACCTGCACTCCGTGGAGGAGGCTGCCGATCACAATTCCCGCTTGGGCACCCACCTCGAACCGGGCCAGTTCACCCCCTGGGAACCGATTGCAGACAACACCGAGCTGTTGTTCTACGAGGGTCTGCACGGCGGCGTGGTCGGCGATGGCTATGACGTGGCCCGTTATGCCGATCTTCTGGTGGGTGTGGTGCCGATCGCCAACCTGGAATGGATTCAGAAAATCCATCGGGACAATGCTGAACGGGGTTACTCGGCGGAAGCGATCGTCGACACAATTCTGCGGCGGATGCCCGACTACATCAACCACATCACGCCCCAGTTCAGCCGCACCGACATCAATTTTCAGCGGGTGCCGACGGTGGATACCTCCAACCCCTTCATCTGCCGCAGCATCCCCACCCCTGATGAAAGTTTTGTGATCATTCACTTTCGTCGCGGGGCCCGCGAGAAGTGGGGCATCGATTTCCAGTACCTGCTGCGCATGATCCACGGCTCCTTCATGTCAAGCCCCACAAGCCTCGTTGTCAACGGTGGCAAGATGGGTTTTGCGATGGAGATCATTCTGACGCCGATCATCCATCGCATGCTGGAAGACAAGAAGCTCGCCGGTTGATCGGCCGCCAAAGCGAACCTTTCGCCCTTACACTTGCGGCCAAGGTCGGGTGATCAACGGTCACCGTCCAACTATCACCCCTTCCTCCACCAATCCTGCGACCAGTCAATCTGGGCCACCAGTTTCACCCTCTTTTCTGATCAGCCCTTCGCGATCAGTTGAGGGCATCCAATCTGGTGGCCGTCATTCAGATCGAAGCGCCGAAGGCGCTTCGGTGCCTTGGGCGGTCACACCCCTGCGTCTTGATCGCATCAACAGCCGCGAACTTCTGGGTTCGGCCCGCCAGGTTTATCACTCTTTCCTTTCCAGTGGTCCCGTAGGCGTCGAGCCGGTTGGGGTGGTGATGGTGGGGGAGAGTCGCCAGGGCAGGGTCGTGTTTGATCTGCCGGTTCTGCTGCCTCAGGAGCAGTTTGTCCCGATTGATTGGTTGCGCGGCCGTACCCAATCCCGCTCCCGTGCTCCCCGCAGCGGTTCACCCCGCTGGGGCAGCTGATTTCATGGCTTCCCTCGTTCCCCTGGTTCCTCCGCTGCTCAGCGTCGCCCTGGGGGCGGCGGTGGGCAGTTTTCTCAATGTGGTCACCTGGCGCCTGCCGCGCCAGGAATCGATCCTTTGGCCCGCCAGCCATTGCCCCCGCTGCGGCACCAACCTCGCCTGGTGGGACAACGTGCCGGTGCTTTCCTGGTTGGTGCTGCGGGGTCGCTGCCGCTCATGCCAAGCCTCGATCTCCAGGCGTTATCCGCTGGTGGAAATGGCTTGTGCGCTGTTGTGGTTGCTGCTTTTGGTGGCCCAACCTTCGGTCATGGGCCCGGCTCCCAATTCCCTGTTGTTGTTATTGGCCGGCTGGGTTCTGGTGAGCTGGTTGATCCCACTGGTGCTGATCGATCTCGACAGCCTCTGGCTGCCGGAACCCCTCTGCCGCTGGGGGCTGGTGGTCGGCCTGGGGGTCACGGCCCTGATCGGTTTCCAACAGGGTCCGACCATCGGCCGCTCGTTGTTGTTTTCCCATCTCTTGGCAGCCGCGATGGGACTGTTGGGTTTCGAGTTCTGCAGCGCCCTGGCCGCTCGTGCCTTCGGCAAGCCCGCCCTGGGATTGGGGGACGCCAAGCTGGCGGCCATGATGGGAGCCTGGTTAGGGCCCTTGGGGCTGGGATTGGCGGTGGCCCTGGCCGTTTTTTGCGGCGGTCTGGTCGGCCTGACGGGTCGGCTGACCGGGTACCTCCAGCGGGGCCAGGCCTTGGCTTTCGGGCCTTTTCTGGCCGCAGGCACCCTGGCGGTTTGGTGGGCAGGATCCAGGTTCTGGCTCGACTTTCTGCTTCCCCACCCTTGATGTGGAAGGGCCAGGTTCTTAAATGGTCAATGGGCCCATCGCGCTGTTGCCATCTCCATGTCGCTGTTCGACTGGTTCGCTGATCGCCGCAAGAACGCCCCGGCGGTGCGGCCCAACCAGGCTCCTGACAATGACGAGTCCGATGGTCTGTGGAGCAAATGCCCCGAATGTGGTGAGGTGGTCTACCGCAAGGATCTGATCGCCCACGCCAGCGTCTGCAAGACCTGCGGTTACCACAATCGCATCGACAGTGCCGAGCGCATCCGCCTGCTGGCCGACGAGGGCAGTTTCGAGGCGATGGACACCGAGCTTGCCCCCACCGATCCTTTGGCCTTCAAGGATCGGCGCAGCTACGCCGATCGTCTCCGCGACGCCCAGGCTGCCACCGGCCTGAGGGATGCCGTCGTGACAGGCCTGTGCCGGTTGCAGGGATTGCCCCTGGCCCTAGGTGTGATGGATTTCCGCTTCATGGGCGGTTCCATGGGATCGGTGGTGGGCGAAAAGCTCACCCGGCTTGTTGAAGAGGCGACGGCTCGTCGCTATCCCTTGATCATTGTCTGCGCCTCCGGTGGCGCCCGCATGCAGGAAGGCATGCTCAGCCTGATGCAAATGGCCAAGATTTCCGGGGCTCTGCAGCAGCACCGCCAGGCGAGGCTCCTCTACCTGCCCTTGCTCACCCATCCCACCACCGGCGGGGTGACGGCTAGTTTTGCCATGTTGGGCGATCTCATCCTTGCTGAACCAAAGGCTCTGATTGGCTTCGCGGGTCGGCGTGTCATCGAGCAGACCCTGAGGGAAAAGCTGCCGGAGGGATTCCAGACAGCGGAATACCTGCAGGACCATGGCTTTGTTGATGCCATCGTTCCTCGCACCCAACTGCGCGCCACCTTGGCCTCCCTGTTGGAATTGCATGGGGTGGTTCGCCAGCCCCAGGCTGTGATCCTGTGATCGGGCACCTCGACGGTGGACGCATGCGGCGGATGCCATGGCGGCGGGCCTGCGTCTGGCTGGTGGCTGTGGTGATGGTGTCCGCTGCTTTGGCGGTGATGCCGGTGCGGGCCGTTTGGGCCGCTCCGGTGGCCTGGCAGGAATTGCCCGCCAGTGCCCAGGGACGTCAATGGTGGGATTCAGGCAGCCTGCGCCTTTCTCGCCAGGGTCGTCTGACCGTTTTGAGTCGCTTCCAGCCGGCACCGGCTCCTGACCCTGCCAGCGCTGCCAAGGACTCAGCAGATGCGTCGACCCCGCCGCTTGCAGGCCAGGATCCTGGCGCCAGGCCAGTGCGCCCTGCCCTTGGTCGCCTTTACGTGATGGAACTGGATTGCGATCAGGCTCTCTACCGGGACGTTTCGGTCAATGGCTTGCCCCGCTGGGGCTCCCAGTGGCAGCCCGCCGGTCCCGATGATCTGGTGCGGCACCTCCTCGACGAGGTGTGCGCCGCCGGGGCGCCCCTGCTGGCCCAGAAGACTCCTGAGCCCACCCAATCCCCCCGGCCCCCCAGCAAGGCTCAGGAGGCCTCCCATGCCTGAGCCGCTTTCCAGGCCGCCACTGCGGGTGGCCATTGCCGGTCTGGGTTTTGGCGCTGCGGTTCACCTGCCGGCCCTGCGCGATTGCCCAAGGACCAAACCTGTGGCCCTTTGGCATCCCCGTCAGGAGCGATTGGATGGGGTCAGCCGCCAGGTCGAGCTGCCAGGTTTCACGGATTTCGAGGCGATGCTGGCCGATCCCGGCATTGATGCGGTGGTGATCGCCACCCCCCCCGCCCCCCGATTTGCCCTGGCCCAGGCGGCCCTGCGGGCCGGGAAACATCTACTGCTTGAGAAGCCCGTGGCCCTGCACGCCGACCAGGTCATGGACTTGCAGAAGCTTGCCTTGAAGCAGGGTTGTGTGGTGGCGGTGGATTTTGAATACCGGGCAGTGCCCCTGTTTCAGCAGTTGGCGGGTCTGCTGGCCAGCGGGGCCCTGGGCGTGCCCTGGCTGGTCAAGTTCGATTGGCTGATGAGCAGTCGGGCGGACGCCAGCCGCCCCTGGAGCTGGTATTCCCAGGCCGCCGCCGGTGGCGGTGTGCTGGGGGCCCTGGGCACCCACGCGTTTGAGATTCTCCATTGGCTGGTGGGCCCCAGCCGGAGTCTCCAGGCCAGCCTCAGTACGGCCATTCGCGAACGACCCCTGGGTCCTGGTGGCCCCATGGCCACTGTGGATGCTGAGGACATTGCCCTGATCCAGCTCCAACTGGAGGATGCCTGGGGCCGAAGCGTGCCAGCTCAGCTGAGCCTGGCATCGGTGGCGCGTCAGGGTCGCGGCTGCTGGCTCGAACTGCATGGCAGTGAGGCCACCTTTGTGCTCGGGTCTCCAAACCAGGCTGACTATGTCCATGGTTTCCGCTTGTGGATGGGCCGCCCCGGTGAGCCGGGCCTCACAGAACTCAGTCCCGATCCCGCCTTGGCTTTTCCATTCACCTGGAGCGATGGGCGCATCGCCCCGGTGCGGCGCTTGATCGGTTGGTGGGAGGCGGCGATCGCGGAGGGGCGTCCGATGGTTCCGGGTCTCACCGAGGCCGTGGCCAGCCAGCGTTGTTGCGATGCCGCCCGCGAAGTTGCGGGTGTGAAGGGGCTGCTTTAGCCCTCTCCGGCATCCAGGGTGTGGAGGCGTTCGAGAAGCTCTTGGAATTCCTCACGATCTGGATCGTCCTTCATCTGTTGGACGGCGATCTCCAGGTCAATCAGGGTTGAATGGATCTGCCAGCCGACGCCCCCATCGAGTTCCACCCTATCGGTGAGATCTCTGGCCCGATCAAGATCTTGGGCCCTGAACGCCGAGCCCAGGAGGGTAGGGCGCAGCCATTCATCTTGCACTCCTTTCTTTACTGCGCGATTGCAGGCAAGACTGATGAAATGTTCGAGGGCTAGGGCCTTGTCGTGATCACCACGTCGACCCCTGACGTTGAGGAGAGAGGGTAGATTGCAGGCGCAGTAGTATTCGTTGAGATCTAGTTCCATGCCAATGGTGTAATTTTCGATGGCTTTTTCCAGATAACGTTTTTCGTCAAGACTTGGAGCTGTCTGACCCAGAGCTTCGCGCTGATTCTGGGCTTGTCGCCAGAGACGTTTGTAGCGGCCGCCGATGAGACCACGTCGTTCAGGGGTCTCACCGTATTTGTCGATAAGAGAGATGAGTTTTGCGATGGAAGTCTCACTTTGATTGATTTCGGAGCGGGCCAGAAGTTCTTGTTCGTGTATATAGCCATGTTGTCTTATTTCATCTGGTAGTGAATCAATAAAATCCACTGTCTCTTGCCAGCTCAATGTATCTCTAACCAGCTTGAGCACTTCTTTGGCCACATCCGCAATCGCAAGGCTGCTGCCCAGATCGGCGAGCAACTCTCGCACGTGTCTGGAGCGTACGGATGGGTCTGAAACCAGGCGGGCGGCACTGATGCGCGATTGAAGGCTATTCATGGCCTGGGTGCGTTCCTGAAAGGAGCCCGCGGATTGGATTGTGCCCAGAAGGGAATGCCAGGGGCTTTCCTGTTGACTCCACTTGGGAATTTCTCTGACCAGAAGGGCTCGAATCGCTGCAGCATCGGCATCACTGACCTGCCCATCATTGAGCGGATAACGCAGGCTTCGCATTTGTCCCAGGTCAAACAGCTGGTTTGACCACTCGGCGGCAATCAAGATGCAGCCCTTGTCAGTGGCGGCATGGCGTAAACCAACCTCGTAATAGACATTGCCATTGGGCAGGCTGATATCAGCCAACACCAGATCTGCAAAGGCCAACCTCTCCAGCATGTCGCGCAGAATCAGGCTTCCGGATTCGGCATCGGCTCTGATCGGTATGTAATTAAGATCCTCCAGTGCTGGCCGCAGCGCTTTATCCCAGAGGGCATCACAATTGAGTTCATCAGGGGCGTTTTGACCGATGACCTTTTCAACTTTACGATTGCGAAAAGGCATGACCATAAAGCATACTTTTTTCGGTGATTCGAAATGATCGCCTTGATTTGCGAGGCCGGTTTCCACTTGAATTAAGGCGCATTGATTTAATTCTAGGCTTTGTCGCTTACCGAAGACATAAAAGTAAATCTATCCGTTGGTAGTCAAGTAACGTCCATTGGATAGATAAGAGCAAGGGTATTAGTGTAAAAGTTAGTTCTTAACTCCTTCAATTTTATCTTCAATTTCCTGGTAAATCTCCTGGAGTTGGGCAATGTTTTCGTCGCTGGTTTCCCAGTAGCCACGACCGTTGACTTCTAGAAGTGTGCTCACAATTCGGCGGAAGCTATGGGGGTTGAGATCCATCAACCGCTGGCGCATTTCGGGATCGTTGATGAAGGTGTTGTTGGCTTCCTCATAAACGAAGTTGTCCACAGCCCCGCTGGTCGCGCTCCATCCCAAGGTGAAATTGAGCCGTTTGGCGACTTCCCGAACTCCTTCATAGCCCGAGTTCAGCATGCCCTCATACCATTTTGGATTCAGGAGCTTGGTGCGGGAATCCAGTCGGATGGTCTCACTCAAGGAGCGCACCTGGGCATTGGCGGTGGTGGTGTCAGCGATGTAGCTGGTCGGCGCCTTACCATCGTCACGCAAGCCGGCGATGAGTTTGGTGGGATCAGAATCAAAGTAGTGGCTAACATCCGTTAAAGAGATTTCAGCTGAATCGAGATTCTGGAAGGTGACATCGGCGGTTTTCATCGCCGATTCGAAGACGTCACGCTTTTGATTCATCTCGCCTGGATTATCAGCATTGAAGGCAAATGTTTTGCGAGAAAGATACATTTCTTGCAGTTCGCCTTCCTCTTCCCAGGTGCTGTTTTCAACCGCAAGATTAACGTTCGAGCTGTAACTGCCGCTGGCATTCGAAAACACCCGTGTTGCGGCTTCCCGCAGTGGAATGCCTTGCTCGGCAGCCTGTTCCTGGCTGTGCTTGCGCACAAAGTTCATTGCCAGCGGTTCATCGGCCTCAGCCGCCATCTTGACGCCCTGATCAATCAGGGCCATTTGATTGATGAAAAGGTCGCGGAAGACGCCGCTGCAGTTCACCACCACATCAATGCGGGGACGTCCCAGTTCTTCCAGGGGAATCAGTTCAAGTTTGTTGACTCGACCCAACGAATCGCTCATGGGTCTGACACCGATGAACCAGAGAATCTGGGCCAGCGACTCCCCATAGGTCTTGATGTTGTCCGTCCCCCACAGCACGCAGGCAATCGTTTCCGGCCAGGTGCCCTGTTCGCTTTTTTGGCGTTCAATCAACCGGTCAACCACGACTTTGGCCGAGGCGATGGCGGCTTTGGTGGGGATCGACTGGGGATCCAGGGCGTGAATGTTCTTGCCGCTTGGCAGTACGCCGGGGTTGCGAATCGGATCGCCTCCGGGTCCAGGCAGAACGTATTCGCCATCGAGGGCCTTCAGCAGGCTCTCCATCTCCATGTCGGCGCAGATCTGCTCAAGGCAGAAACGCAAATAGGCGAACTGTTTGTCGAGCTCGATCGGATCAACGTCAGCGAAGCCAGCGCTGCGGCATGCGGCCAACCAGGGGCTGGGCAGTTTGAAGCCAAAACGTTCGAGCCAATCGAAAATCCAGCCGAAGTTGCGCCTCAGGTTGACGCGCCCGTCGCTGCCGGTGACTTGGCGCACCATGGCCCCAACGGCGGCACGGCAAGTTTCGGTGATTGTGCGGTTGAGTTCGACATCGGCAAGAACACCATTGTCGTTGCCTTTGTAGATCTCGCCAATGCTGCGACCCTTGGCCTCCGCCAACAGGCCTGGCAGGGAGCGCAGTCCTTCCTCTTCGCGCTCGAGGGCCCCGATGCTGACCAAGGTGGCGATGGCTTCTTCGGCGGTGGGGGGTTTGCCGATGGTGTGAAGCCCGCAGGGCAACAGCCTGCTTTCGATTTCCATCAATTGGCGATACACCGAGCCGACGACTCCGTCACGCTCGTCCTGGCTCAGTTCGGATGCGTCGACCTCCGGCAGCGTGACATCCTTATCGAGATTGCATTGGCGAGCGGTTTCAATGATGGCGTTGACAATCTGAACGCCACGGGAACTTTCTCTTAGCTGCTGATAAGAGCCCACCAATTCGCCGAGTTCTTTGAGGCCCTTGTAGAGACCAGCATTTTCGGCGGGGGGAGTCAGATAACTGATCGTTGCCGCATAGCCACGGCGTTTGGCGATCGTGGCTTCGGAGGGATTGTTGGCGGCGTAGTAATAAAGGTTCGGGAGAGATCCGATCAGGGAGTCGGGATAGCAGGTTTCGCTCATGCCCATCTGCTTGCCAGGCATGAATTCCAGGGAGCCGTGGGTGCCGAAATGAAGGACAGCGTCGGCTTGCCAGACTTTTTCGAGATAGGTGTAGTACGCCGCAAAGCCGTGGTGGGGACTGGCACTGCGGGAATAGAGCAAGCGCATCGGATCACCTTCGTAGCCGAAGGTGGGCTGGACGCCGACAAAAATGTTGCCGAAGTGGCGGCCGTAGATGAGCAGGTTGGTGCCGTCGGAGTTGAGGTTGCCGGGGGGTTTGCCCCAGTTCTCTTCCAGGCGTGTCGAGTAGGGAGTCAGCCGTTCGTATTCGGCCACACTCATGCGATGGGCAATGGCCAGTTCCGGCGCCCCTGCCAGGGCTTCTGGATCCTGGAGGACCGCATCCATCAGGGCTTTGGGAGTGCGGGGCATGTCTTGGACGTCGTAGCCCTTGAGCTTCATTTCTTCGAGCACCCTGTGGATCGAGCCAAAGACGTCCAGGTAGGCGGCGGTGCCTACGTTGCCCTTGTCAGGGGGGAAGCTGAAGACCGTGATGGCCAACTTTTTGTCGGACCGGGGCTTGATGCGCAGTGAGGCCCAGCGAATGGAGCGCTCAGCGATCGCTTCGACCCGATCTTGCAGGGTGTGGGCTTTGCCGGTGGCGTCATCGCGGCCGGACAACACGATCGGTTCGATGGCGCCGTCCAGCTCGGGGATGGCGATTTGCAGCGCCACCTGCACAGGATGCAGACCCAGGTCGCTTTCCTCCCATTCCTGGGTGGTCTGGAACACCAGAGGCAGGGCCACCATGTAGGGCCTGTTCAGCCGACTCAAGGCCTCGATGGCTTTGGGGTGGTCCTGGCGAGCCGGACCGCCGACCAGGGCAAAGCCCGTCAGGCTGACGACCCCATCCACCAGGGGGATTTCGGGATTGAGCGGGTCGTAGAAGAAGGCGTTGACCGGTTTGCTGAAATCCAGACCGCCGCAGAACACCGGGATGACGGTGGCCCCGCGGTACTCCAACTCCTGGATCACGGCCACGTAGTGGGCCTCATCCCCGGTGACGATGTGGCTGCGCTGGAGGACCAGACCGATCACAGGTCCTTGCTTGGCTTTGTCGCTGAGGTCGCTGCGGCTGGTGTTCCAATTGAGGTATTCCTTGAGGTCCTCAAACATGCCTGGGGCCAGGGGATGCCAGAGGCCAAGATCCGGAAACACCACTGGATCGGCGACTTCCAGGCGGGGACGGCCATCGTCGCCGCGGGGAAACACATATTTATCGGCCAGCATCAACAGGAAGTTGCGCAGATTGTCCGGTGTGCCGCCGAGCCAATACTGAAAGCTGAGCATGAAGGAGCGGGCGTCTTGGGCCTTTTCCACCGGCAGATATTTCAGAACCGTCGGCAGGGTGTTCAGGAGCTTGAGCATCGCGTCCTGGAACCCGGCGCTACCTCCCTTCTCCTTGCGCTTCTTCATGAACTGGGCAATGGCGCTTTTGCTCTGGCCCAATTGGGCCATCGAAAAACTGCCCAATTTGTTCAGGCGCATCACCTCCGGCATGGAGGGGAAAACCACCGCTGCCTTGAGGCGATCACGATGGGGCGCTACAGCTTCCACCACCTTTTGGGCCAGGTCTTCAATAAAAATCAGTGAGGCAATGAAGACGTCGGCTTGGGCGACATCAGCGCAGAATTGTTGATAATTTTCTGGATCTCGCAGTTCTTCGATCAAATAACCATTTAACTCAATCGCCAGGGCGCTGTTTTGTTCATTAATGCTGGTGGCAGCGCTGGTCAGGGCGTTTTGATACTGGGGCTCCAGGACCACGTAAACCGCCCGCATCAGGGACCTGCCATCACCTACTTCAGGGCTGACTCGGCGATTGGCGGAGCGGACCTGGGTAAACATGCAGCCTTGGTTTTCGCAATGTTAAGCAGCCTACGAACCCCCCAGCCAAGGCGCGAGGGTTTTGGACAAGCCGTTACGGGACCCTGAACCGCTTCTGGCAGCCGCGATCCCTGGCGATGCCCCCGGGAACCGCATCGCCAGGGGGAGTTGCACTCCTGGAGGGGCTCGGGTTGGAGGGTCCAACGGGGTCGTTGGCCCTTGGTTTTGGGGTTGGCTAGGGATTTCAGGGGGGTGTCGAGGTCCTGGCCTTGACCCTTGGCCGTGGACCGGCAAGCGGCCAGGCGGTCCACGACAACGGGTCGGCCGGAAAAATTAAATTAGTCTTAAAATTGGCAAACATCGTTTCAGGTCGTCGTTGGCGAGTTGGGCGTTCCTCCGGCTCAGAAGGCCGTTCCAGACTAAGTTTTTTCCTGTTCTGGGTCCAGCGCGCATCAGCAAAGTGGGCCAGGCCTGCAAACAAGTTGTTAAGGAGAGATAAAGCCCTTGGGGAATCGGGTGATAGTGTTGATAAGTACTCAAATTTATTTTTTTCGAATGATAATAAATTTAAGTAATCTCATCCATAACGTCTTCTCCGTTATCGAGTTTGGTGCGCTTAATTTTATTTGTAGTTCGCATTCTCTTGGCGGCAAGAAAATGTGTGTGTCGTCTTCTTTTTGTGGTCAGTCAAGTCAATCTGTTCGTTTTTTTTGATTTTCGGTTTCTGATTTTTTGCCCATTAAGACGATGAATGCCACAGATCGACTTGCTGAATTGGAAATTTGCCTCGATCGCCCCCCCCATCAGGCCTTGATCGTCACTGATGGCTATTTCATGACCGATGAGCTCAGCGCCGAGATGGCCGATCTCGCTAAAGCCTCCTGCGACGCCTGGTTTCCCCTCGGGCAGGTCGAGCGTCCCCTGTTGGCCATCAGCGAGCAGCTGCGTCGGCATCGTGACCGAGGCAAACCTGTGGATCGGCTCCATCTGGTGGCCCACGGTTACCAGGGCAAGCTGGTTCTTGGTGGCAAATGGCTGGATGCGGCCGCCTTGGCTGGCCACGCCACCAGTCTGTCGCAATGGAATGTCAAGACCATCGTTCTCTGGTGCCGTGACATGGGCAAGGACCGTTTGTTCGTCTCCTTGCTGCGCGAATTGACCGGTTCCGATGTCTATGCCTCCGCCTGACGGCCTGGCTCCGCTCCTCGATCGGCTCCCATAGGCTCTCCACCAGAGTCCTCCAGGCCCTGATGAGTCTTCCTCCCATCCCCGTTGTCGTGGCCGGTGCTCTGGGCCGGATGGGGGCTGAGGTGGTCAAGGCAGTCAGGGCCGCTCCCGATTGCGCCTTGGTTGGAGCGATTGACACCACTCCTGGCAAGGAGGGTGTCGATATTGGTCGTGAATTGGGTCTGGACGATCTCGACGTGGCGGTGACCGCTGATTTCGAGGCGTCTCTCTGTCAGGCCAGCCAATCCGTCCGTCGGAACGGCCCCGAAGGGGCCGCCGTGCTGGTGGATTTCACCCACCCCAGTGTCGTGTTCGAACACACCCGCGCCGCGATCGCCTACGGGGTGCATCCCGTGATCGGCACCACGGGCCTGGGGCCGGCTCAGCTGGCTGATCTGGTGGAGTTTGCCGCCAAGGCCGGTATCGGTGGAGCGGTGATCCCCAATTTCTCGGTGGGGATGGTTCTGTTGCAACAGGCCGCCGCCGCTGCGGCCCGCTTTTACGACTTTGCTGAACTCACCGAGCTGCATCACAACCGCAAGGCGGATGCCCCCAGTGGCACCTGCCTCAAGACGGCCGAATTGATGGAGGATCTGGGCAAGTCCTTCAATGCCGCCCAGGTGGAGGAGCAGGAAACCCTGGCGGGCTGTCGTGGTGGCCTGCGTCCCAGTGGTCTGAGGTTGCATTCGGTGCGCCTGCCTGGTCTGGTAGCCCATCAGGAGGTCATGTTCGGGGCGCCTGGCGAGACCTATACCCTGCGCCACGACACCATCGATCGCGCCGCTTACATGCCCGGGGTGCTGCTCAGCGTGCGCCGGGTGCGCCAGCTGGAGGGGCTGGTTTACGGCCTGGAACGGCT
>JBEIVL010000017.1:0-35684 GCA_040373885.1 Aphanothece sp. | reverse complement strand
TTGTTTTGCAGCTGGGAGCGTTCCTGGGTGCAGCGCACGTCCAGGCCGGTGGGGATGTGCAGGATGCGCACCGCCGTTTCCACCTTGTTGACGTTCTGACCGCCGGCGCCGCCGGAGCGGGAGGTGGTGACCTCCAGGTCCTTCTCGGGGATGTCGAGCTTCACATCTTCATCCAACTTGGGCATCACCTCCACGCCGGCAAAACTCGTCTGCCGTTTGTCGTTGGCATTGAAGGGTGAGATGCGCACCAGGCGGTGGGTGCCCTTCTCATTGCGTAGATAGCCGTAGGCATAGCGCCCGTCGATTTCAATCGTGCAGCTCTTGATGCCCGCTTCTTCTCCTTCTGAGAGTTCATCCACGGTCACCTTCATGCCGTGGTCCTCGGCCCAGCGGGTATACATGCGCATCAGCATCAGGGCCCAGTCCTGGGCGTCGGTTCCCCCGGCGCCGGCATTGATGCTGATCACCGCCCCCTCCTTGTCGTAGGTGCCGGACAGCAATCGCTCCAGTTCCCAGCGATCCAGGTCGGAGCGCAGGTTCTGGAGGCCGCCGTGGGCTTCTTCAAGCAGGTCGTTGTCGGGTTCGAGGTCGTAGAGCTCAAGGGTGGCCCGGCCGTCATCGACCAGCCCCTGCCAGCGGCTGAGCTGGCTCAACTGTGCTTTGACTTCATCGAGCTGGCGCATCTGCTTCTGGGCATTCGCCTGGTCATCCCAGAAGGTGGGTTGGGAGGCGAGCTGCTCCAGGTCCCTTTGGCGGGCGTTCAGGGCAGGAACGTCAAAGGCAGTCCTGGGCATGGCCCAGGCGGTCGGTGAGTTCGGAGAGGTCCCGTTTGAAATCCGTGAGGTCGAGCACTGTCGCCTTTGATCTTGTGTGCCGACCGTACCAGTGGACCGGGGCCGGGCCCCTCGCCAGGGGTTGGGAAGCCTCCGCTGACCATTGTCCTCCCCCGTTCCTAGGCTTGAAGAAGATTTGTCGTTTCTCCACCCATGGATCCGTCCACGCTCGGGCAGCAAGCCAGCTCTTCGGCTTCTGGAAAGACCCCCAGAGTGGAGATCTACTCCTGGCAGTTCTGTCCTTATTGCATTCGCGCCAAGGGACTCCTCGATCGCAAAGGGGTTATTTACAGCGAATATCGGATCGATGGCGATGAGGAGGCCCGGCGTCTCATGGCCATCCGCGCCAATGGCCGCACCAGCCTGCCCCAGATCTTCATCAACAACCTCGGCATTGGCGGCTGTGACGACCTGCATGTCCTCGAGCGCAAAGGCGAGCTGGATACCCTGCTCGGCCGCCAGGCGTGACGGCGGCGAGCGAGGCCCGGAGATCCCAGCTCTTTGTGGTCGATCCGATCGAGCGTCTGCGCCCGGCCAAGGATTCCAGCGTGGCGCTCATGCAGGCGGCCCAGAGGGCTGGCCTGGAGGTCTGGGTGTGCACCCTCGCGGACCTCTCTGCCCGTGCTGATGACGTCCTCGGTGCGGGTGGTCATCGGGCCTATGGCTGGGTCAGGCCCCTCGCCCTGGCGCCCATGACCTGCGAGGGCGGCCAGTGGCAGGTCCCCGAGCCCTGGTTCACCGCCGGAGAGGCCCAGCTTCTGCCCCTCGAACGGTTCGACTGGATCTGGATGCGCAAGGATCCACCGGTCGATGAGGCCTATCTCTACGCCACCCATCTCCTCGACCTGGCCTGCGCCCGGGGGGTGCGCGTGCTCAATCGCCCTGATTCACTGCGGGGCCACAACGAGAAACTGAGTGCCCTGCGCTTCAGTCGACTGATGGCCCCCTCCCTGGTGAGCAGCCGGGTGGATCAATTGGCCGCCTTCGTGGCCGATCACGGCGAGGTGGTGCTCAAGCCCCTCGGCGGCCGCGCTGGCCAAGGGGTTGTGTTTGCCGCGGCCGGCACCCCGGGCCTGAGAGCCCTGCTCGAACTCGTCACCAGCCAGGAGCAGTTGCCGGTGATGGTGCAGGCGTTTCTGCAGGGGGTCCAGGCCGGTGACAAGCGGATCCTGCTGGTGGATGGTGAGCCCCTGGGGGCGGTCAATCGTCTGCCGGTGGCGGGTGATTTCCGCAGCAATCTTGCCGTTGGCGGCCTTCCTCAGGCCTGCGACCTGAGCGAACGGGAGCGGCAGATCTGTGCGGAGCTGTCGCCCTGGTTGCGCCAGGAGGGTCTCTTCTTCGTCGGCATTGATGTCATTGATGGCCACCTCAGCGAGATCAATGTCACCAGCCCCACCGGCATCCGCGAGGTGGAGCGCCTGGCGGGGGTGCCCCTGGCTGATCAGGTGATCGCCCGCCTGCTCCAGAACTCCCCCCCCCTGGCCAGCCGCTGATTCTTTAAAGGCTGGCCAGGTCGAGGCGGGGTTCGCCCAGCAGGTGCAGCTGCTGCTGCAGTACCCCCAGCTTCAGGGCCACCTCCTGAACTTCGCGCTCGGGCTGGGAGCCACGGACCAGACCAGCTCCGGCCGTGAGTTCCAAACGGTCACCGCGCAGGATGCCGCTGCGGATCGCCACGCGCAGGTCGGCATCACCCTCACTGTCCAGCCAGCCGATGGGGGCGGCGTAATGGCCCCTTTCAAAGGGTTCAAGGGTGCGCAGCCAGGTCATCGCCTGCCGGCGCGGCAGCCCCGCCACGGCGGGGGTGGGATGCAGGGTTTCCGCCAGGGCCAGGGGATGTTGACCCTCCAGGCGGGCGGTGATGGGAGTGTGCAGATGCACCAAGGCTCCGTGGCGGGCCAGGCGCGGGTGCCGGGGGCGCCGGGGGCTGAGGCCAGCCGCCTGCAGCACTTCGGTGATCGTGTCCACCACCAGTTCGTGTTCGTGACGGTCCTTGACGGAGTGCAGCAGGGCTGCGGCGGATTCGCCGTGGGGGGCGGTGCCGGCCAGACCATCGCTGCGCAATTGCCCCTGCCGCACCGTCAGCAGGCGTTCCGGCGAGGCCCCCAGCAGGGCTTCATCGGGACCGCGCTGCCAGAGGAAACGGCAGCTGCCGCTCTGGCTGTGGCGTAGATGGGCCAGCAGGCTCAGGGGGTCGGGGGAGGATTCCAGCCGCAGCTGCTGGCGGGCCGCCAGCACCAGTTTGCGCAGATCGCCGCCCCGCACCAGCTCGAGGGCTCTGTCCAGGGCCTGGTGGTATCCCACCTGCCAGGAGGGCTCCAGGGCCAATGGTGCCGCCCGCAACCTGGGGGCACGGGCGGCTGAATCGTCTTGGGTGGCGCAGGTTTCGAGGTGCCGGGCCATCTCCCACAGCGCTTCGGCCAGACCCCTGGGTGTGGCACCGCCACCGAGTCCCCCCTGCAGCCTCAGCCAGCAACGGTGCCCCTGCCGACTCAACTGCCAGCGCGGCAGCACCGCCTGCACCCCCGGTGCGCCGCCGCCCGGCAACAGGGGGCTGGCGAAGAAGGCAAAGGCCAGCAGCAGCCGCGGCCTGGCCAGAGCTGGGCAGGGCAGGGGGCCGCTGGCCAGGCGGCTGAGGGTGAGGGCGCTGAAGCGTTGGGCCAGCTCAAAGCGGCGCGGTCCGCTCAGTTCGAGATGGTGGGCTCGACCGCTGGCGGCCAGGCAGAGCCCGGGACTGCCATCCCAGAGGAAGCGAAAGCCTTCGCCATCGTCCAGCTCGGGCAGCACCCGCAGGGGATCGACGGGCTTCAGGGGCATGGCCAGGCTGATTAATCCGTCTTCGTCGTGACCTGCGGCCAGCCGGTTGGCTTCCGCGATCAGGTCGGAGAAGGACGGAGGAGCCTGCACCGGGGAACCTCGAAACCGGGGGGAAGGCTCGTCAAATGTATGGGGCTTTGCCTGGCCCCAGGCGGTTGATCGGCGTTGAAGGGCCCAGGTCGTCGCAAGCCGTTACGCCGCATGGGTGGAGGGCCCCTGCCTGGTCAGAGTTCGCTGCCTCCCCGTGCGCTACCTGATCAACTCTCCAAACGGGGGCTACCGGCCTAATCCCACCTGGCTTTTGCCCAGCGGCTGAGGGGCAAACCAATCATTGGCGGCGTCTTTCTGCAAACTCTTGGGACGCGGCCGACCGGATTGATTGTTAGGCTTTCAGCAAAAAATTTGGTCTGTTTGAACGCTTTGTCAGCAGTGTTGCAGAAGTAGTCGCTTTGCTTTCTCCTTTTTCCCGCTGGACCCTGTTCGGCTACTGGTTGGGTCCTGTCTTCATTGTGCTCAGCCATGTCGGTTGCCTGTTGCTGCTGACCACTGGTCTGAGCCTCGGCGCCCTGGCCTGGGCTGTGGGGCTTTATCTGATCCGCATGCTGGCCACCACGGCCATCTACCACAGGCTTCTGACGCACCGCTCGTACAGCACTTCGGTCCATCTTTTGCGACTGGGCTGCCTGGTGGGAGCTAGTGCTGGCCAGATGGGTCCCAGCTGGTGGAAGGCCCATCACCTTGCCCACCATCGCGGCTCCGATGCCGCTGCCGACGTCCATTCCCCGTTCCATCCCAACCGAGGCTTCCAGGGGTTCGTCTGGTCCCAGGGAGGCTGGCTGCTCTCGTCCCAGTTCCTGCCCGAGGCCCTGCCCGCCGATGTGGAGGCCGATCCCGTGCTGCGGGCCATCGACCGGTTCCACTTCGTGCCTCTGCTGCTGTTGGCGCTGTTGTCGTATCAGGTCGGAGGTCTCGCCTACCTGGGGGCTTTCTGCCTCAGCACCACGGTGCTGTTTCACGGGGTCCAGACGGTCAATTCCCTCAGCCATCTGTTCGGCAGCCAGCCCTTTCGCACCGCCGACAACAGCCGCAACAACGCTCTGGTCGCTGTCCTCACCCTGGGTGAGGGCTGGCACAACCTCCACCATGCCTTCCAGCATTCGGCTCGCCATGGCTTCACCTTCCGGGGCGATCGTCTGGTGCGTCTGCTGGATCCCACCTTTGGCTTCATTTGCCTGCTCGAATCCTTGGGCCTGGCCTGGAAGCTGAGAGTGCCCAGCCCGCGGCAGCTCCAGTTGCGGCGTCGCTCGGGAGACACTCCCGGCCCGATGCCTGCCCAGGGACCCGCCTCGGCCCATCCCTGATTTCGCCATTGAGTGTGGGGTGAGCCAGGACTGCTCAAATGGTCCGGTCCAGAGCTTGCCTCCTTTCATGTCGCATCCCAGGCCCGAGCGGCGGCGCCTCTGGAAGGCCGCCATCAAGTGGCCCATGTATGCCGTGGCGGTGATGCCGGTGCTGCTGGCGGCCGGTTGGCGCCTCAGCCTGGCTCTGCCTGTGAGCGCGTCCCAGCTGCTGTTGTTTCTGCTGGCGGCGGTGTTGCTCCTGGCCTGGGAAAATCTTGCCAACGATGTCTTCGATGCCGACACCGGCGTGGATGCCAACGGCAAGCCCCATTCCCTGGTCAATCTCACCGGCCGGCGCGATCGGGTGGCGGGCTGGGCCAACGGTGCTCTGGTTCTGGGCCTGCTGTTGATGGCGTTGGTCGCCCTGCGCAGCAGTCCGGCCGTCTTCGCCTTAGTGCTGCTTTGCTGCGGCCTGGGGTACGTCTACCAGGGGCCGCCCTTCCGGCTGGGGTATCGCGGTCTGGGAGAACCCCTGTGCTGGCTCGCCTTTGGTCCCTTCGCCACCGCTGCCGCCCTCCTGGCCGTGACCCCCGCCGCCCCTGGCGGCGGCGCCATTCCTTGGGGCACCGCCCTAGTGCTGGGCAGTGGGCCGGCTTTGGCCACCTGCCTGGTGCTGTTCTGTTCGCATTTTCATCAGGTGGCCGAGGATGCCTCCCACGGCAAGCGATCGCCGGTGGTGCGCCTGGGCACCGCCCGGGCCGCTGGTCTGGTGCCCTGGTTGGTGGCCGGATCGTTGGCCCTGCAGTGGGCGCCGGTGCTGCTGGGTTGGTGGCCCCTGTCAGCCCTGCTCGGGGCCATCGGCCTGCCCCCCGCCCGCGCCTTGATCCAGTTGCTGGGCGAGGCCCACGACCAGCCCGAGCGCATCAGCGGCAGCAAGTTTCTGGCCCTGCGCTTCCAGGCCCTCAGCGGCCTGGGCCTGGCGGCGGGGCTGGCCCTGGCCCCTTTGCTGGCAAGGATGCCCGCCGCTGGTTCGGTGCCTCTGCAGGGGCCATGAGCCGCGGCGCCGGCGCCAGCGCAAACGCCGACGTTGATGCGCCGCTGCGTCTCAGCTGGCGCCCCTTTGCGTTTGTCCTGCCCAAGGCCCTGGTCAATGCCCAGGGGGCGGTGAGCGAGCGGTGCGGTTGGCTGCTGCGCCTTGAGAATGGCGAGGGCCAGCTGGGCTGGGGCGAGGCGGCGCCGTTGACGACGACCTCGAACTCCCGGGCTCTGCGCTGCCCGCGCACGGCGGCCGCCCTGGCGGATCTGGGCCCCATCCGCAGTCGACTCGAGCTGGAACGGCTGCTGCCGACCCTGCCTTTGGCGCTGGGCTTTGCCCTCGGCTCGGCCCTGGCCGAACTGGAGGGACGGGTGGGGCCGGGCGCTGGCGGCTGGCGGCCTGCCCCTCCGGCGGCCTGGCTGTTGCCGGCGGGGGAGCAGGCCCTGACCGAAGTCGAGAGCTTGCTGGCCAGCCAGGGCTCCCTGCGCCCCCCCCTGACCTTCAAATGGAAGGTGGCCGCGGCGGATGACGGACTGGAGCGGGCCGTTTTGGAGGGGGTGCTGCAGCGCCTCGCCCCCGGCGATCGGCTGCGCCTTGATGCCAATGGCGGCTGGGACCGGGCCACCGCCAGCCGCTGGGTCGATCGGCTTGCTGCGGAGCCCCGGCTGGAATGGATCGAGCAACCCCTGCCCCCCGACGATGATGAGGGCCTATGGGCCCTGGCTGAGCGGATGCCCATCGCCCTGGATGAATCGCTGCGGGCCGATCCGAGCCTGCGGGGCCGTTGGCCCGGATGGCAGGTGCGGCGGCCGGCGATCGAGGGGGATCCCCGGCCGCTGCTGGCCCAGCTGACAAAAGGGGTGCCCCGGCTGATGGTGAGCACCGCCTTGGAAACCGGGGTGGCCCGCCGCTGGATCCACCACCTGGCGGCCCTCCAGGCCGAGGGACCCACCCCCACGGCCCCGGGCCTGGCCCCCGGCTGGACCCCCCAGGGCCCCCTCTTTGCCGCCGATCCCGAGCGGGTTTGGGCGGCGGCGGCATGATGCGGGCGGATCCCCTGCTGCTGAGCGATGACGCTCCAGCGGAGGCGCTGGCGGCCGCCCTAACGCAGGCCTGGGCCGCCGGCCGGGCCGTGGGGCTGGCCCATCCGGCGGAGGCCGCAGCCCTGGCGGCGGCGATCGGCGCTGGTGAGGCTCTGTCGTCTTGGCAGGCCGCCGTGGTGCTGGGCAGTGGCGGCAGCAGCGGGGGGCGGCACTGGTGTGTGCAGCCCCTGGATCATCTGCGGGCCTCAGCCGATGCCACGGCGGCCTGGCTGGAGCAGCGGGGACTGGATCCCGCCGCCTGCCTGCATCTCAATCCCCTGCCTTTGCACCATGTGAGCGGTTTGCTGCCCCTGGTGCGCTGCCGCAGCTGGGGGGCGGAATTGCGCTGTCTGCCCCCCGCCTGGCTGCGGGATCCAGCCCATTTGGCGGCGGTCTGCCCCCTGCCGCCGGGCCGGCCGGCGCTGGTGTCTTTGGTGCCCACCCAGCTGGGCCGGCTGCTGACGAGTGCCGAGGGGCTGGCCTGGCTGCGGGGCATGGCGGTGATCTGGGTCGGCGGATCGGCCCTGCCGCAGACGGCCGCTGACCTGGCGCGGCGCCATGATCTGCCCCTGGCCCCCTGCTACGGCGCCACCGAAACGGCGGCCATGGTGGCGGCCCTGCCGCCCGAGCGCTTCCTGGCCGGCGAGTCGGGCTGTGGCGCGGCGCTGGGTGATGTGGAGCTGCGCTTGGATCCGGCCGGTTCCTCGGCGCTGGAGGTGCGCACCGATCGGCTGTGCCCGGGTTGGTTGGAGCACGGCCAGCTACGCCCGTTGCCCCGCGATGGCGAGGGCTGGTGGCGCAGCGGCGACGCCGCGCATCTGGTGGCAGGCGACCTCACCCTGCTGGGCCGACTCGATGGGGCCCTGCAGAGCGGCGCCGAAACGGTGTTTCCCGAGGCGGTGGAGGCCCGGCTGCTGGCCGCGGCGGCCCGCAACCGGCTGCCCCTGGAGGCCGTGTTGGTGCTGGGGGTGCCCGACGCCGACTGGGGTGAGCGGCTCGTGGCCCTGGTGCGGCCCTGCGCCGGTGCCGATGGGCCGGCCCTGATCAAGGCCCTGCAGGCGATTGCGGCCCCATGGTGGCCCGCGACCCGCCCCCGCCTCTGGCAGCTCTGCCCCACCCTGGCCCCCACCGCAACCGGTAAGTGGCAGCGGCCCCACTGGCGGCGCTGGTTGGAGGGGGAGATCGGCGCTGGTCGTTGACCGATCCTCAGGCTTCCCCTGCCATCTCCCCCGCTTGACGCTTCACCAGCAAGGGGCCGGTCACCATTCCCCAGGAGATCCGCGAGCAGTGCGGTTTGTTGCCCCACACAATGAACGCACCACGTCACTCGCCAGCAGAGTCCGCTGCGGAGCCACCGGATCGTCTGGCAGAGCGACGCACGCATTCCTATGGCGAACTGGATGGCAATGACGGGGGAGCCTTCAGGGTCCCAACGACGACGACCAGACCCTGGCCCGGGGCCCGTTCGGCGCCACTCTGATCGTGCGGCTCCGATCCAAGGCCCCGCGTTCGTTTGTTGTTGTTGGGGAGATTTGGTACTAGTTTGCTCTGGCTGATGTCGATTCCCAGCTGCCAGCTGGCTATGTTGGTCTTGCTTGAATCGGCGGGTTTTTAAATTCATTTCGCTGGTACGGTTGTGGTGCGCACTTCTGATCTTCTGGCCCTGGATTCGCCCGGAGATCTTCAGGATTTTCTCGTCGGTGCTCGGTCAACAGACCAGTCATCGCTGCGGAGCGATACCTTGGGCTACCGCGCCACACGCCTCGCGGCCAGTGCCGTGAATGGGCTGCAGATGGCCCTGGCCGAGGCCTACGTCAATGGCATTGAAATTCCCGATTCCCTGTTCCGGGGGATGCTGCATAGCACCATGCCGACCCTGTTCCGGAGGTTTCCCGGTCTGTTGGCCCCCTATGAATGGGTGCTGAAGGAGTCGGATCGCCTGGCGGAGTCTTCGGTTGAATTGATGAAAATTCAATATGATCTTCCCCAGACGATGCTGAATGAGATGTTGGGGGACTGGGAGCCCATTTATCCCAAGTACAGCATGGGACTTTGGGAGCATGGGGCTGCCGATCTGGAGGAGTCGCAAAAACAAATGATTGATCAGCTGATTGAAAGGCTTGGCATTGAGGATGGCGATCACATCCTTGACTTCGGTTGTGGCTGGGGTTGCGTGCCCAACTACATCATGACCAAGTTTGCCAATGTTCGTTTTACTGGTGTCAATCTCAGCCACCAGCAATGCACATATAGGCGCGCCAAGATGAACGATCCCCGTAGCCAGCTCAGTTCGGGAAGGTTCACCCTGATTGAAGGAGACTTAAATGACATTGAGTTTGCCGAGAAATTTGACAAGATCGTTTCCGTGGGTGTTTTTTGCCATGTGGGCAACCTGACCCAATCCCTGCAGAAATTGGCCTCCCTCCTCAAGCCCGGTGGCCAGGCTTTGATTCATATCATCACGGTGAGAATCCCGAATAATATGTCTTCGGGGTTCACGCATAAATTTATCTTTCCCCATGGTAGGTATTGGAATCATGACGCCATTCCGAGTCATGATCGTGACCTGAAGACAGTGAAGCGTTGGTATATCAATGGCATGAACTACCACCAGACTCTGACGCAATGGTTACATCGATTTGATGCCCATCAGAGTGAGTTCCGGGGCCTTAGTTATGGAATGGACTACGCACGCTTCAGGCGCATCTGGCGTTTTTATCTCTTGCTACTTGGCACTATCTTTGCCACTTGTGATGGTGAGTTCAATGGCAATGGTCAGTATCTGCTCCGCCATGCTGACGCCTCACTCAGGGGTTGAATGGCCAGAGGGTTTGACACATCAGCGGTTAAGAATTGTATCCATTGCCCGAGAGTCGAGAGTCCCTGGGTAGGGTTGAGGAATAAATCAGAAATTATTATTGTATGTCGAATGTGGCAGGCAAGGCCTATGGGATGACCCTGATCACCCCCATGCGTCCAGTGCGAACATGGATCAATCGGTTTATTTTCGCTGTGGGACGACTTGAGCCAGCCTTCTTGGTGGGGCTCCTGAATCTTTCGATCATTCATTTCGCCCGCTGGGTGATTATTCCGCGGGATCGCTGGCCGGAAATAGGGGGCGAAAATGTGCTGGCCAATGATTCAATGCTGTTCATCAGTAATTTCAACGGCACCTGGGATCAATATATTGATAGCTTCTCCGATGGCATTCCCAACGGGTTGGATTTGTTTTGGTACAGCAGTACGGCTTATCCCGGATCTATCCCGATTACCCCCTTCAAGGATTACATAAGACACAATCAGATTGATACAGATTATTACTACAATGCCACCCCTGGTTCCGCCCAGCGCGACATCAAGTCAGCCCTGCGCATCTGGGCCGGGATTGATGTCTTGGCCGAGGCACTCCCTAATTCGGACCCGGAGGCCTTTGCCCTTCTCTACGCCAAGGTGACCCAAGCGCTCCAGAACAATCTCGCCGCCTCAGGTCCGGCACCGATCGCCAGTATGGATACCCTGAAGGCTGATGCCAATCGCGGCCAATTGTCGGCCAGGTTTTATGCCACCCGCGCCTCCTCCCCTTCGCTCTCTTAAAACCTCCCATGCCCAATTTTGACGGCGGCCACTATTTCCTCACCGCTCTGGTGCCGGTGCGCAAAGGCAAGGATCTGGCAGGCAAAGACAGGATATTTTCCCATGTCCATGCCATTAAAGAGGTGTTGGCCAGCCTGCCTACGGAGAATCAGAACCCCTACGGCCCGCTCGATGCGAATCTCGCCGAGGGCATGTTGACGACGGCGCCCTTCAGCCGGGACCTGCGCACCCATCTGGCCCGCATGGTGGTGATCGATGATGTTGCCTATAACGGCCGCCAACATCAAGATGCGATTCGCACAGCCTTACGCGGTCCCAATCCGGTTCTGACTGAACCCGTCGACCATCTGCCCTGGACCTATTTACTGTTCGTCAGCGATTTTGATGCCGCTGATGGCAGCCAGGCCACATTGACCACCTATCTGCGTGGTCTCTGGGCTGTGATGGGCGATGAGCTGGGCGCCATCTTTGAGCACTGCCATGGTTTTGATCCAGCCAAGCCTGAAGCTTCGTTTGTGACTTTGATCGAAAAGGGTCAGATCGAAACCACGATGTCCTTCAACGACTACTACTGGACTGGTCAGGGCCAGGGTGAACGCTCGCTCTGGCAGGGCGCCGGCGGGCCCGTCAGTCGTACTCGCACGGCGGTGCTGCCCCCAGGTCTCGCCTTTTTGGCTCTGGGCCTCCTGGCTTTCTGGAGCGGGCTGCGCGGTTGGTTGCTGCTGCTCGCCCTGCTGCTGGCCCTGGCAGCAGCGATCTATTGGTTGTATCGGCGCGTTTTGAGTCTTGGGTTTGCCCCCTTCCCCACCGCGCCCCGCAGTGATCTGTCTTCGGTGCTCAAGGCCCTGTATCTGCAACGCCGCTTCATTCGCTTCATGGTTGCGCAACAGGGGCAATCCCCCGAGGCCCTGAAGGCCGCCTTTGCAGACTTCCTGGCCGAGCATCGGCCCCACGATCCGTCCGCTCCCACCCAGAAACCAGCCACCTACTTCTCCTGAGGACTCCATGCCGCTCAAACTTGATTTATCCGACATCCAGGGCAATATTTTAATAAGGTATGGCCTTGCCTTCCCCAAGGGCCGCTGCGTGTTGCTGCACGTCAACAGGAATCAGGTGGCCAAGGCAAGGGCTTTTCTCGAGGAATTGCGCATCGAAAAAATCACCACTGCTGCGCTCTGGAAATCGTCGAAAACTGAGAATCTTCCTGAAGATATCATCAAAGCCTATCGTCCCGATGTGGCGATCAATGTGGCCTTCACCTTCATGGGTCTTGTCGCCATGGGGGTACCGGTGCGTACCCTGCGGGGCTTTCCTGATGAGTTTCAACAGGGCATGTTGGATCGTGCTGAAATCCTCAGGGACGATCCCTATGGCCTCGGGCGTCCTGAATCCCGCTGGGATGAGATCTGGTTGAACGAGCGCAACGATCCGAAGGCGGAAATTCATATCCTGGTCACCCTCTATGCCTCCAAGGAACCCGTCCATTTTGATAGCCCAGAGGCCGCTCTGGAAGATGCCTTCCAATGGCTGAGCAAGCGCTGCACTGAGAATGAGGCCATCAGCATTTTGGCGGGCCACGGCGGAGCCAACCCGCTCTATCAGGAGATTGGCGCTCTTCAAGAGCAGGATCCCGACGCTCCGCAGGGCCATTTGCGATATTCAGGCACCGAGCATTTTGGCTTCGCTGATGGCTTTGGTGATCCGGTGTTTGAGGGGCAATATCTCGACGAGGACATGCCCAAACAGGTGGTGGGACAGGGCAAACTCAAGGCAGATCAAACCTGGGTGCCCTTGGCGACGGGTGAGTTTTTGTTGGGCTATCCCGATGAGGCCCAGGAGGTGCCAGATGCACCTGTGCCATTAGATTTTAGCCGCAATGGCACCTTCATGGCCTATCGTAAGTTGCATCAGAATGTCAAAGCATTTTCAGATTACATCTCCAGCACAGCCACTCGCTATGGCGCCAGCTATGACCTTGACCAGGAGGCGGCCGAGGAAACCCTCAGGGCCAAAATGGCGGGCCGGTGGTCCGATGGCGTGCCCTTGATGGTGGCTCCCACCTATGGCGAATGGCAGGCATTTCGTGGACGCCTGGCTAAGGCGAAAATCGAGAATAACGAAGCCGAGTTAAATCGGCTTATCCAAAAGCTGTTCGATTTCACCTATGCGGCTGATACGGACGGCTCCAAATGTCCGTTTGCCTCTCACATCAGGCGCGCCAACCCCCGCGACATGCTCGATCCCACCGTGACGGCCAACGCCACGGGCGAGCGTCTGGCCAAGGCGACCTCGGTGCTCAACAACCGTCGTCGCCTGTTGCGGCGGGGGCTCCCCTACGGCGGTACCACTCCGATCGACAGCGACGAGGTGGATCAAGGGGTGCTGCTGATGTTTCTCTGCGCCAACCTGTTTCGGCAGTTCGAATTCATTCAGCAACAGTGGATGCAATATGGCCTTGATTTCAATGCTGGCAATGATACTTGTCCCATCATTGGCAACCACGGCCCTGAGGCCAAGTTTGTGATTGCCACCAGCGCCGATAGTGGCAAGCCACCCTTCATTTGCGATCGCCCGCCCCAGTTTGTCGAAACCCGTGGAGGCGCCTATTTCTTTATCCCCAGCATGACGGCCCTGCGTCTGATCGCCCAGGGGCTCACCGATCCCACCTAGGCGGCTTCCATGGCTTTCCCTTGTTCTCCCCTTCAGGCCTTGTGGTTGGGCCTGAGCCAGTGGCTGGCGGCGCTGCGGGCCACGGCCGCCATCTTGATGCAAGTCCTGGGCCGGTTGCTCCAGGGCCAGGGCAGCGCGGGGCAGCGACTGTTGCCCCTGGTTGCTGATTTTGGTGTTCAGCGGCAGGTGTTGGCCGTGCTCAGGGTTGTGCGCCCCAACCTCATGCTGCGACGGCGTTTGGTGCGGGCCTATGCCAACAACGGCACGGCCCTGGTCTGCCGCAACAGCGACGTGCGTGAGGTGCTGGATCGCCATCAGGACTTTGAGGTGGTGTATGGCCCTCGCATGGAAGAAATCACAGGCGGGGCCAATTTCTTTTTGGGCATGCAGGACGGACCCACCTACAGCCGCGATGTCACGAACATGCGCCAGGCCGTACGCCGCAGCGATCCCCAGGAGTTGTTGGTGCCCCTGGCCACGGAATGGGCCGAGGCGATCGTGCGCGATTGCCACGGCCAGATTGATTTTCCCCGGCAGTTAGGCGCTCAGATTCCGGCGCGGATTGTGCAGGAGTATTTCGGTCTGCGGGGGGCCGATCGAGACGATCTGATCGAGTGGACCACGTTGTTGTTTTGGTATCTCTTTGTCGATCTGGCGGCCAGTCCTGAGCTGCGCCCCAAGGCCATGGCTGCCGCTGTGAAACTGCAGGAGGCCCTGGATCGGCAGATTCGTGAGCGCAAAGTCAGCCTGGCGCACGGCGGGGCGAAACCGGCGGATGATGTGCTGCAACGCTGCCTGGAGATGCAGGCGATTGGTACACCGGGGATGGATGATCTTGGCATTCGTAATTATCTGATTGGTTTTGTCATTGGGGCCATCCCAACCCTGTCAGCGGCCGCAACCCAGATTGTGGATGAATTATTGAATCGTCCCGAACAGTTGGCCCTGGCCCAGGCGGCGGCGCGAGGTCGCAAGCAAGGTGAATTTGAAGGTTATGTGTTTGAGGCCCTCCGCTATCAACCTTTGAATCCCGTTCTCTATCGGAGGGCTGTGCGCCAGACCACCATCGCCCGCGGCACCTGGCGCGCCATGACCATCCCAGCGGGAACCATGGTGTTGGCCTCCAATTATTCGGCCATGTTTGATCCGATGCAGGTGGAGCACGCTGATCGCTTCTGGCCTGGCAGGCCTTGGTATGACTATATTCTCTGGGGCTATGGCATGCATACCTGTGCCGGTGCTTATATCAACAGCGCCCTCTTGCCCGTGATGCTGCGTCCCTTGTTCTGCCGGCCCCATCTACGGCGCAGTCCCGGTGCCAAGGGCCAGATCGACCGCGGTGCCACCCCTTTCCCCGTGCATCTTGAGTTGGCTTTTGATGCCTAATGATGACTGTGTTTCGTAGGTTTTTTCTTGGCGTCCTTCGCCACTGAACTCCCGCTTCAGAGTGGCTGCACTCCAGCACCCAGGCTGGCCGCCTCCAGCCAGCGCTGGATCGGTTCGGGCAGGGGGCAGCGTTGGCGGTTCGTGGCGTTGATGGCCAGGTGGCGTGTCAGGCCTCGGGCCACCTCCAGCCCCTGGACCTCAAAGCGGTAGGCCACCTCAAAGCCGCTGGGATCAAGCCGCGTGGGTGTCAGCACGACGGCGAGTTCATCCCCCACCACCAGGGGGCGGCGGTAATCGGCGCGGCAATGCACGATCGGCAACGCCACCTCTGGCATGAGTTGTGGGGTTGGAAACAGGGCGGCGGGGGCAATGCCAAAGCGTTGCAGGCTTTCTTCGTAGGCCTCGTGGCACCAGCGCAGCAGTTGGTGGAAGTGCATCACGCCGGCCGCATCGGTATCCCCGAAGCGCACCGTGCGCTGCAGTCGCAGCCAGGTGGAAGGATCAGGAAGCGGGGGTGCCATGGGTGTCGTTGCGATGGCCAGTCTGTGGCTTCGCTGGCGGGAGCATGCGGGACGCGATCAGCCAGATGACGGGATGTGGTCCAGCTCACGCCTGGGTCCTGTGGGGTCGGACTGCATCGATCAGTTCTTGGCAGAGACGGGTGTTTTGACTGACGTCTGCCATCGTGTTGGGATCGATCGCTTGGAATCTCTTGATTGATTGATGCAGAGATTTGACGCAGCCTCATAGGCGGGATTGTTGGTTTTGAGCATCGAAAGGTAAGCACTCAGTTGTTGGCAGGCATTGCGAATGGCCCGGGTGGGGGTGGGGTAGATGTAGATGGTGCCGTCGCCATTGGCGCTCATTAATTCACCGTCACGCCGTTCTATCAAGCCCCAGATACTGCCAAAGCCCGATTGGAAATAGTTTCCGAGGGGTTGGCCACCACGCCAAATCTGAATTCTGCCGCCACTGCCACCCGTCACCCAATCGCCATTGTTGCGAATCACTAGGCTCACAACGGCGTTATGGGGTGTGTTGATCGTTGCTGCCAGCTGCTGGGCGTGGCGCCAGCGGCGCAATTTGCCGTCATCACCACCGGTGAGGAGATCGCCATTGGGCAAGGTCTGGAGGGCCCACACGGCACCATGGCGGGTTTGGATCGTCGGTATGTCCAAGGGACGTCCCTGGGCGCTCCAATGCTTCAAGGTTCCATCTTTTCCCCCCGTCATCAGGGTGCCATCGGCGAGGGTGGTGAGGCTCGCCACCCCTTGTTGATGGGCGGTCAAGGTGAACACGATCCGGCCATCCCTCCAGATCCTCACCTTGTCATCAGTGCCGCCGCTCACCAGATCACCATCGTGGGTTTGGGTGAGGGCATACACCCGGCCATGGCCCGTTTGGATGGGGTGGCCGAGCCGCTGATTGTGACGCCAATGATGCAGAGATCCATCACTGCCGCCGCTGATCAAATCGCCGTTGCAGAGCTCCACAACACTGAGGGCCTCGATCTGACCCGATTGGATGCGTTCCGATGCCTGGCGATGATTGGACTCCCAGATCCGGATGAAGTTGGGATTCTCAAGCCCCAGAGGTTCACTTCCCCCCGTCAGGAGCTGGCCGTTGCGACGCCTCAGCAGGGCATAGACGCTGCTGTGTCCACTGCGGTAGTCCGCCAACAGCACCCCGGACTGGTCCCAATGGCGCACGCTTCCATCATCGCCGCCGCTGATCACGGTGTTGTCGAGGAGCCCTTCGAGGGCCGTGACGCCACCCTGACCGCTGGCGATCGGCGGCCCCAGGCGTTGACCATGGCGCCACCATTGCAAGGTCGCATTGCGGCCCCCACTGACCCAATCACCATTGGGCAGTACGGCCAGACTCCAAACCTCATCTTGGCCACTGGCCAGCGGTGGGCCTAGGCGGATGGCTCTAGTGGGGTCCCATCGGCGCAGGGTTCCATCGGTGCCGGCTGTGATCAGAGTTCCATCGCGATCGCGCACCATGGCTTGGATCGAGCCGTGGCCCGTGACCACGGCGACGCCATGGCGTTGACCATGGCTCCAGCGTTGTAGACGACCCTCATCCCCTGCGGTCCACCAGGTTTGATCATCAAGGGCCACGACGCCACGCACGCCGCTGTTGTGGTCGGTGTTGATGACCAGGCCTTCAGGTTTGCCCTTGGCGTTCCAGAACCGCAGGGATCCATCCTGGCCGCCGCTGATCAAGCGACCCATGGGGGTTTCGCTCAGGCTCCAAACTTCATCGTGGCCGCTGCGCAGCATGCCCCTGAGCCTGTTGTGATGGATGGCCTGATCGAGGCTGACTGCCAAGGGCAGGGCTTCGCTGGGAAGGTCCCGCAGTCGTGCCATGGCCGCTAGCCCATGGATGACGCTTTGCATCGGGTCGATGTCGAGCATGGAGAGATGGATGCTCTGGAATTGGCGTGTTTGGGCTTCGTAGGCTTGATGGTTGGACCACATGGCATGGACCCAGGCGGTGGCGGCAGCGGTGGCGACCACGGCCAGGCTGGCCATCACCAGACGGCGTTGGCGCCGTTCGCGGATGGCGGTTCGATCACGGTGCTCAAGGCTGGCCTGCACGAAGGATTGCAGCTCCGTATGGAAGGACTGGGGCCTCTCCTCCAGCCATGCCTGGGCGCGGCTGAGCTTCAAGCCGGTCAATAGGGCCGCGTCTTTGTCCTGCTCTGGGGCCCGCTGCCAATCGACCAGTTCACGCTCCAGCTGTTGCCGACCCACAAGGAACTCCCGGGCCCGATCCAGCCAACCGCGCAGCAGGGGCCATTTGCGCAGAAGGGCCTCATGGGCCACCTCCACCCAACGCTCCTGGTCCCGCTGTTGCACGCTCAGCAGGCGGGCGTCCACCAGCCCTTTCAGCAATGGCTGGGCCAGGGGGGGCAGTTGATCCCAACGGGCTGCTTGTCGGGCGTAATCGTCTTGATCGTTGACTCGCACCAGGGCCGGGACAAAGGCATCCCGCAGGGCGAGCAGGGCCTCGGGCGTCGGTTGGCAGAGCTCCAACACCCCATCAGCGGCGCGGCGCACCGCATTGTCCAAGGGTGAAAGGCTGAGTTGGTCATCACCGAGGGCCTGGTAACAGGCGAGGCTGAGCACCCGATCGTCTCCGAAGCGATCGAAGAGTTCGCGCAGGGCAAAGGCCAGCAGGGGCAAGGCATCGTCACTGCTGGCGTCGTGCATGGCGGCTTGTACGAAGCTCTCCTGCACCGTCAGCCCTGCCACCTTGGCCGGACCCTTGATGATCTCGGGGATGCGCTCCATGGGCAGGGGCGGCAGCGACATCGCCTGCAGGGGAATGGTGAGATTGGCGGCGGCCTGAAGGTTGCCGAGGAAATCGGAGCGCAGGGTCATCACCACTTGGAAGCCGGCGCCGCAGCTGAGGGAGGCGCTGAGGATGGAGAGAAACCAACGCACTTGGTCGGGGTCGCCAACGGTGAACAGCTCTTCGGCCTGATCCACGCTGATCAGGATCTGGGCATCGGGGCTTTGATGGGCGCTGCGAAGGTCGGCGGCGAGATCCGCCAGGGTGGGGGCCAGACTGCCATTGGCCTGGGCCTGCCGCAAACGCTGATCGAGCTGGCGCCAATCGGTAAAGCCGCCCAGGGCTAGGGCCAGGCTGTGGGCGAGCTGCTGGCAGGGTTGGGATTGGGGCCGAAAGGGGGGCAGAGGCAACCAGTGGTGGCCGCTGCGTGTCAAGCGGGGTATCAGGCCGGCCCGTAGCAGTGATGATTTGCCGGCACCGGAGGCCCCCAGCAGCACCAACAGGCGTTGGGCGCCATGGATGCGCAGCACCTGGAGCCGGGCGATCAGCTCGCGGATTTCGGCGTCGCGGCCAAAAAAAATGGCAGCATCCTCTTGATCGAAGCAGAGCAGGCCTGGATAGGGGGGGCGGTTGGGATCCCAGTGGAAGCCCCCCTGATCCTTCAGGGCCAGTTCACGCAGCTGGTGGGCAAGAGCCGCGAGGCCGGCCTCGCGGTCCAAGCGCAGGTCGAGTTGTTGCAGGTCGCTGGCGATGGGCGCCACCGCTTTGGCGGCGGCTTGGTTGTCGTCGGGGGCAGCCCCGATCAGTTGAAAGATGGGTTTGCCGAGGGATCGAGCCTGAATGAATTCGGCAAAGCACCACTTAGAGACGATCCAATGGTCGCTTTGCAGGATCAGCATGGCCTGCGACGTTTCGATCTCGCGGTAGAGGGTGCGTTCCCAATCGGCACCGGGCGGAATGCCGACATGCTTGTCGAAATCCAGAAAGGGCGCTTCATATCCCTGCTTCAGTAGCCATTCGGCGATCCAGCGGGCGGCGGCATCATCGCGGCTGGAGTGGGAGATGAAGACGCGAGCCATTGGGTAAGGGCTGCCGCGAATCAAAGGTCAGTGATGGGGCCGAAGCTAGTCGAGCAGCGGCAAGCCTGCTCATAGGGCGCCGTTCTCAGGGTTGATTCGAAGTTTTACCAATGGATTTCACCTGGACCAACTTGCCAAGATGCTCGAACCAGAATGGGGCTCCCATGGAGATGGCAAAGGCGGTGATTAGCCAGCCTGGTATGGAGAGAAGCAGCTTATTAATGCTAAATTCTATTAAGCTATCTTTGGAGGAATTGCGATAATGAGATTTCCGGCCCGAGGCACAATCAGAAAGGACGATATTGAGACGAAAGGTATGATCTGAGGAGCTCTTTAATCAGAGCGGCCAGTCGCGTATGGATGCGCCACGAATCTTGGGATTGCCTGAGTGATCTTGTTCTGACTCGCTGGCTGCCGCCAGTCCGAGCGCCTAATCCCCAGGAAAGGCCCCGATTCCCAACCCATAGGACAGCTCCATCCGGATCGCCCAGTAGGCCACAAGGGCCAGTCCAAAGAGCGCCAGATGCCAGGCCTCCAGTCCCTTGGGATAGAAGGAGCGGCTGCGGATGGCTTGGAGGCTCCAGAGGATCAGGCCTGCGGCCATCACCGGCCCAAAGGCGTGCAGATCAAGGGCGGCCTGCCAATCACCCCGCAGGCTGGCGCAGGTGGCACGGGTCAGGAAGCAGGTGGGGCATGGGATTCCGGTGAGTTGTCGCAGCGGGCAACCCAGGCCAGGTAGATCCGGCCAGCCTCCCTTGAGCCAGAGGTAGCCGGTGAGGGCTGCTGGCAGCAGGTGGCCGCATCGGCGTAGGCGACTCAGAACAACCAGAGTTCGTTTGGCCCTGGTCATCAAGCGTTCTGGCGCCCAGCCCTCAGCGATCGACAGAACCCATGATGACGTCGATGGAGCCAAGGATGGCCATGATGTCGGCCACCTTGTTGCCCTTGAGAATGTGGGGCAGGATTTGGAGATTGTTGAGATCGGCGGCGCGGATCTTGAAGCGCCAGGGGGTGACATCGTCGTTGCCCTGGATGAAGACGCCGATTTCACCTTTACCGGATTCAAGGCGAGTGTAGAGCTCACCGCTGGGAATCTTGAAGGTTGGAGCTACTTTTTTGGCCACATATTGGTAGTCAAAATTATAGGCCTCGCTGGTTTTGCCCTCTGTGATGCGGCGGGCTTCAAGATTTTCTGTGGGCCCGCCAGGAATCATGCGGATGGCCTGGCGCAAGATCCGCAGAGATTGGCGCATCTCCTGGATGCGCACCCGGTAGCGGGCGAAGCAGTCGCCTTCTTTTTCCCAGGCGACGGCCCATTCGAAATCGTCGTAGCACTCGTAATGGTCGACCTTGCGCAGATCCCAGGGCACCCCGGAGGCGCGCAGCATCGGTCCAGACAGGCTCCAATTGATCGCCTGCTCGCGGCTGACGACACCAAGGCCCTCGATGCGTCGCCGGAAGATGGGGTTGTTGGTGATCAGCTTCTCGTATTCATCGATTTTGGGGCCGAACCAATGACAAAAATCCTCGCATTTTTCCAGCCAGCCGTAGGGCAGATCCACCGCCACACCGCCGATACGGAAGTAGTTGTTGTTAATCAACCTTTGGCCCGTGGCGGCTTCCCAGAGGTCGTAGATCATCTCCCGTTCGCGGAAGATGTAGAAGAAGGGCGTCTGCGCCCCCACATCCGCCAGGAAGGGGCCCAACCACAGCAGGTGATTGGCGATGCGATTGAGTTCGAGCATCAAGACCCGGATGTAACTGGCCCGCTTCGGCACCTGGATGTCGGCGAGCCGTTCGGGGGCATTGACCACGATGGCTTCGTAGAACATGCCAGCCGCATAGTCCATGCGACTCACGTACGGCACGTACATGATGCTGGTGCGGTTTTCGGCGATCTTCTCCATGCCGCGATGGAGATAGCCGATCACCGGCTCGCAATCCACCACATCCTCGCCATCGAGGGTCACCACCAGCCGCAGCACCCCGTGCATCGAGGGGTGATGGGGACCGAAGTTGATCACCATCGGCTCCGTGCGCGTCTCGAGTTGCGTCATGGAACCGGGGGTGGGAGGCTTTTGTCGGGATCTTAGGAAGGAAGCGTCGGCGTGTTGCCTTCAGCGGCCCTTGCCGGGGCTGGATTGGCCCTCCTGGGCCCATGGCTCTGGTCAATGAGGCCTGGTCGGTCGCTTAGGCCTGGTCACTTAGCCCTGGTCACTTAGCCCTGGTCGCTTAGGCCTGGTCGCTTAGGCCTGGTCGCTTAGGCCTGGTCACTTAGCCCTGATCAATTAGGCCTGATCACTTAGGCCTGGTCGCTTAGGACAGTATTCAGGGTGCGGCCTTGCCTTGATGCTCGCTTGATCGACGGATTCCCCATGGACGCTGTGCCTCGAACGATTGGCCCTGAATCAAGGCTGCCTGGCTGGATGCCGATCCTGCCCGCATGAGTGCCGATGCCCCTGGCTTTGACCACCAGCCGGTCCTGGCCGGTCAAGTCCTGACGGCATTCGCCGAGCACGGGCTGGCTGAGCGGCCTGGGCTGCCTCAGCACCCTGGCTCTCCTGGGGACGGCGAGGAGCCGCCCCTGCTGATCGATGCCACCCTCGGCGGCGGCGGCCACAGCGCCCTGCTGCTGGAGGCCCATCCCGACTGGCAGCTGATCGGCCTCGACCAGGACCCCAGCGCCCGCACCGCAGCGGCCGAGCGGCTGGCCCCTTTGGGGGGCCGGGTGCGGATCGAGACCGCCAATTTCGGCGCCTGGATGCCGCCGGCGGATCGGCGCGCCGTGGCGGTGCTGGCGGATCTGGGCGTCAGCAGCCCCCAGTTGGACCGGGCCGAACGGGGCTTCAGCTTCCGGGCCGAGGGACCGATCGACATGCGCATGAATCCCGAGGCGGGCGAAAGCGCCGCCGAGCTGCTCGATCGGCTCGACGAAGGGGCCCTGGCGGACCTGCTGTTTCACTTTGGCGAAGAGCGCCTGTCGCGGCGGATTGCCCGGCGGTTGGTGGCCGAGCGGGAGGCGAAGCCCTGGCGGCAGCGCAGCACCAGCGAGCTGGCCTACGCCGTGGCCGGTTGCTATCCGCCCAAGGCCCGCCGCGGCCGCCTCCACCCGGCCACCCGCAGCTTCCAGGCGTTGCGCATCGCCGTCAACGATGAGCTGGGGGCGCTGGAGCGCCTGCTGCAGCGGGCGCCGGATTGGCTGCTGCCTGGCGGGGTGCTGGCCATCATCAGTTTCCATTCCCTCGAAGATCGTTTGGTGAAGCAGGCCTTTCTGGCCGATGAACGGCTCGAGCGGATCACCCGGCGACCCTTGGTGGCCGATGCCCAGGAGGAGGAGGCCAACCCCCGCAGCCGCTCCGCCAAGTTGCGGCTGGCGCGGCGTCGCTGAGGCCAAACCAACCAGGGGTCCTGTCAGCGCAGCCAACCCCATGGCTGGGCGAGGGGCGACGGCTTTCAGGATTCTGTAAAACCGTAAGAATGCCGTTAAGTTATGCGTCTCACGAGACGCATCTTGGGCTTTGTCTTTTTTCGTTTTTCTGGTAAAATTCAAAAGAATTTTTTTTCAAGGTTTCCATTGCAGCTGCTTCCTAAGTCTTTCGCCTCCTGGCTTGGCGTCTCGATTGCCCTCAGCGCCCTTGCCATTCCCTCTGCCAAGGCAGTGACCACTTTGGTTAAAAACGGCAGTTTTGAAATTTCGACCCCGAACAACACGACGACTTATCCCACCAGCACTGGTGGAATCGGACAGTTGGTTGAAGTGGTTACTTTGCAGGACTGGACCAGGACAATCATTGACCCTACCGATGGCTCCGGTGGCTTCGCCTTTGTCATTAACCAAAACGCCGATAATCTAACTTCTGGGTCAACTTACCCCAATCAGGGTGGGGGTTTCCCTTCAAAATTCTCGCCTAACAACACAAACATTTTCCTGTGGGGTCCGGATTACAATGGATCCGGAGGTCCTGTAGCCAACGGTTTCACCGGCAGCTCGGACGGAGGAAATTTTATGGGCATGGATGGTGACTATGGGGCTTCGAGGATTTCGCAAACAATTACGGGCCTCACTGTTGGTGTAGATTACACACTGAACTTTGAATACGCTGGCGCCCAGGAGACGGGGAAAACAGGAGACACCACGCAGAAGTGGATCGTTGGTCTTAATGGAACAACGTTTGAAGTGGGGCCCTGGACTAATACGTCTCAAGGTTTTAAGGCGTGGGAGCCCTACACAAAGACGTTTACTGCTAGCTCTACCCAATTCGACCTTTCGTTCGAAGCCTTCGGAAGAGCCCTTACTGGCATTGCCAGCCTGCCTCCCTTCCTCTTGCTCGATGGCATCTCGATTTTTGAAGCGGGCGGCCCTGGCCCTGGCCCTGGACCCGGGCCTGGACCCGGACCTGGACCCGGACCTGTAGCCAGCGCGCCAGGCCCCTTGCCCTTGTTAGGCGTCGGTGCGGCGCTTGCCTGGAGCCGCCGTGTACGCAGGTTGGCTAAATCCAATAGAGCCAACTGAGGCTAATTGACACGGTCTTCTGGTTGATTTTTCCTTCTAAATTCATGGCCGTCCTTGCGATCATCGCAAGGACGGCCATTTCCCTTTTTCTTCGAGTTGATCCATGCTTTCCCTTCTGGCTTACATGCCCAGCCTGGGCCTTCAGGTTTTGAAGGGTTTGCTGCTGTTGATGATTATTTTTGTGCCTTTGGAGTTGGCCTTCGCCCAGCGTTCTCAATCTGTGTTCCGGCCCCAATGGGGTGAGGACATGATCTATTTCTGGGTCAATAATCTGGTTCCCAAGTTGCTGCTCAGCCTCCTTGTCGGTGGGCTTTTCATCATCTTTCGTCCCATTTATGCCAGTGGGATTTTCCATTGGGTAGGGACCTTGCCCTTGGGCTTTCGTTTTGTTCTTGCCATTGTGGTTGGTGATATCGGTTCCTACTGGGGGCACCGTTGGAGCCACGAATGGCCCTTCCTGTGGCACTTCCATCGCATTCATCATCAAGCCGAGGCCATGGATTGGTTGGTGACCAGTCGTGCTCATCCCGTTGACATGGTTTTTACGAGGTTGTGTGGTTTGACGCTGATTTATCTCTCCGGTCTGGCCCAGGGATCCCTCGGCCAGGGCACGGCAGTGATGACCATTTATGTGTTAATTGGTGGAGTCTGGGCTTATTTCGTGCACGCCAATATCGGTTGGCGATTTGGATTTCTGGAGCGTTGGTTGGCCACGCCTGCTTTCCATCATTGGCACCACAGCAATGAATCCATTGCCAGTATTGATAAGAACTATGCCGCCATCTTCCCCTGGATTGATCGATTCTTTCTGACCTACTACCTTCCCCGCCAGCGCTGGCCCGAGCGCTATGGCCTCAAGGAGCTTCCCGTTGAGGAGCCGGCCGATCAAGCTGCAGAGGCCTGATGGACCGCTGCCTGGTCGGTGCCCTTGCCTACCCTGCTCGCCTTCCCCACTCTTTCCTTCGCTGGGATTCCCCGCACCGAACTGCTCTGGTGGGGCGCCCTGTTGATTCAGGCGGCCGCCATCCCCGGCACCCTGCTGCCGGTGTTGCCGGGGTTGGCCCTGTTGCCCCTTGGGGCCCTGCTTTGGGTCTGGGCCGTGGGGCTGGCGGCCGGCTGGCCCGTGCTGGCCCTGGCGGCGTTGATGGTGGTGCTGGGCTGGGGGGCTGATGCCCTGGGGGTGGTGCTGGGGGCGGCCCGGTTGCAGGCCACCCGCTGGGCCTACATCGGCTCGGGCCTGGGCTTGATGGTGGGCATGGTGGGCTTGCTGCCGGCTCTGCCGGTGGGCGGGCCTTTGCTGGGCGCTCTGGTGGGCCCCCTGCTGGGGGCGAGCCTGGGCGAATTGCTGACGGCGCCCACCAGCCTGGGGCCCCTGGGCTTGCTGCGGCTGCGCCGTTCCCTGCTGGTGGGGTTGGCGGTGGTGGCCGGCATGTTGGTGAGCCGGGTGGCGCAACTGGGCCTGGCGCTGCTGGGAGTGCTGGGGTTTGTGTTGCTTACACGGGGCCCCTTCCACTGAGAAACTCCCTACTGCGGAATTCACCACTCACGAACTCGCCCGTGAGGCTCGCTCCAGTGGGTCCCGCCGAAACGGTTGCTGCCTGACCCTTCGCGCTGAAGCCCGTGTGGTCGATGGGGCCGAACAGCTGCCGGTAGGCGGCGGTCTGGATGCAGACCACCACCGGCCAGGCGATCAACAGGCCGAGGCCCACACCTAGAAAGGCCCCCGCCACCATCAGCACGAAGCTCAGGACCGCCAGGCCGGCCACTTGATCCCAGTGGCGATCGACCTGCCGGTGGCCGGCCTGGAGCGTGTCGAGGGCGTTGGGGTCGTGCAGCAAGGCCAGTTGGGGCAGGAAGAACTGACTCACCGAGAGGTAGATGGCGCCTCCGAGGGCCGCCAGCAGGGGCAACACCGCCAGCCAGGGCTGGAGACCGCCCAGCACCACCGCCAGCAGCCCGGCCATGGCGAAGACCAGGCCCAGCCCCCAACGGAGCAACAGCGAAGGCAGGGCCAGTCGCACCAGCGCCTGGGCATCCCAGTGGCTGAAATCGGCCAGCTGGGGGCGGCGACCCTCAAGCGCCAGCCAGGCCCCCCGGATCAGGCCGCTGGTGCCCCAGAGGTTGAGCAGCAACGAAAGTCCGCTGAGCAGAACGCTTTGGCACAGCACCACCAGGCCATAGCGCAGCAGGTCGAGGGATTGCCGCAGGAGTCGCGGCCAGTTGACGCTGTTGAGGTCGAGGCGGCACTCCAGCACGCCTTCATCCAAGCGACAGGGACTCCAGGTCCAGGGGGTGGCGCCCGTCAACCAGGTGGAGGGTTTCCAGGCGGAGGGCAGGCGGGGTTGCAGCAACAGGTGCACAAGCAACTCAAGGCCGATCAGCAGCAGGCCGAACAACAGGAAAGACCAGGGATTGCGGGCGAAGGCCCGCCAGCCGTCCCGCAGGGCCTGCCCTAGGTCGAGGCGGCGCGGGCCAGGGGAGGACAGGGCCATCAGGAGTGCCGTTGCTGGATCACAGGGCCGAAACTTAGGCGGGGTCTGACGCCCTGGGGAGCTGCTGGCGCAGCTCTGTCACCGCCTCGCCCACGGCGGCGATGGCGATAGCGATGCAGGCCTCATCGCTGGCACGCCCCAGCCCGAACCGGATCGAGGCCTCGGCCTGGCTGCGGCTGCGGCCCAGGGCCGCCAGCACATGGGAGGGGCTGCCCTGGCTGCAGGCGGAGCCGCTGCTGACCGCCAGCCGCTGCCGCAGGATCCGGTGCAGCCGTTGGCCATCCACGCCGCCGACGCTGATGTTGAGATTGTGGGGCAGGGCATGCAGGGCACTGCCATTGCGCTGGATGTCGCCGAGGGCCTCCAGCCCCTGCCAGAGGCGATCCCGCAGGGCGGCCAAACGCAGGCCCCGTTCGTCCCGATCGGCCTCCGCCAGCGTGATGGCCACCCCCAGGCCCACCAGCAGGGGCACGGGCGAGGTGCCGGCCCGTAGGCCACCCTCCTGGCCGCCCCCGTGTTGGTGGGGGGCCAGGGGCACCTCGGGGCGGCGCAGCAGGGCGCCGACGCCCTTGGGTCCATAGAGCTTGTGACCGCTCAGCGACAGCAGGTCGATGCCCAGGTCGTCCATCGCCAGGGGAATGTGGCCGACGGCCTGGGCGGCGTCGCAGTGGAACAGGACACCCCGCTGACGGCAGAGGCTGCCGATGGCGGCTAGGGGTTGCAGCACACCGATTTCATTGTTGGCGGCCATCACCGACAGCATCAAGGTGGTGGGGCCCAGGGCCGCCGCGAGCCGATCCAGGTCGATGCGGCCGTCGGCCTCCACGGGCAGGACCGTGAGCGGAAAGCCATGGCGATCCAGCCAGGCCAGGGGGTCGAGCACGGCGCGGTGCTCGGTGGCCAGGGTGACGAGGCCACGGCGGGGGTTGCCGCCCTCCAGGGCGGCCTCGGCAACACCCTTGAGGGCGAGGTTGTTGGCCTCGGTGGCGCCACTGGTGAACACCACGCTGGTGGCGGGCATGGCGAGGGCGGCGGCCACCTGCTCGCGGGCGATGGCGACGGCGGCGGCGGCCTCCAGGGCCGGCCGGTGCAGGCGGCTGGAGGGGTTGGCAAACCGCTCATTCCACCAGGGTTCCATGGCCGCCAGCACCGCTGGATCGCAGGGGGTGGTGGCGTGGTGGTCGAGGTAGGCGAGCATGGACCCATGCTCTCAACTTTTCGGCTTCCGCGGCTGCGATCCCTCCGTCGTTCTGCTTCGCCCCGGGGGTGGATGCACTGGCGAAGGCGCTTGGCGTGGCTCCGCGCCGCGGCAGGCGTGTCCCTGGGACTCCCCCAGGCACTCCCTGGGGCACGGGTCCATCGCGGGAGACCACAACCCTTCCTCGCTGAAGGGCCTCGGCCTCGCCTTTCCCTGCTCGTCGCGGTGGGCGGCGCGGCGCTGGTCTGCGGGATGGCGGAACCCGCGCGGGCGGCGGAACCCGGCAGCGCACCGGATCGTCCAGCCGATCTGGTGATCCTGGAGGAGCGGGACAGCCTGCAGGGGCACCTCACCGTGGGGGTGTTCGGGCTGCAGAAGGACCCCACCACCCCGGATCTGTGGCGGGTGAACCTCTGGCGCCAGTGGCCCGACCGGGTGGTGATCGCCACCGATGTGGTGCGCTGCGACACCAAGGCGCCGCTGCGCATCACCGGCGACAGCCAGCATGTCATCGTGCGCCTGTTGAATCCCGGCGGCGCGATTCATCCCTCCAACCGCTTCGATCACCTGGTGTGGTGGGCCAGTTGCTTTCCGCAGCAGGCGGGCCAGGATCCGGCGGGGCTCTCGGCGGTGGCACGGCAGCTGGGCTTTTCGGGCCAACTCCCGGAAAGCGAACAGGTCATCGCCACCCCCCCCCGATAGATTTCGGCGATGGCCCTTCCTCCCTCCGCCGGCCCCGCCGGCCTCCCCGATCCCGCCGAAACGGCGATCCCCAGCCCACCGGTGCGCTTGCTGCTGGTGGACGACGAACCGGGACTGCGCACGGCCGTCAAGGCCTACCTGGAAGACGAAGGCTTCCAGGTCACCACCGCCAACGACGGCGAGGAGGGCTGGACCGTGGCCCAGCAAATGCTGCCCGATGTCGTCATCACCGACGTGATGATGCCCCGCTGCGACGGCTTTGGTCTGCTCAAGCGCCTGCGGGCGGATGAGCGGCTTGGGGGCACGCCGGTGGTGTTTCTCACGGCCAAGGGCATGACCGCCGACCGCATCGCCGGCTTCCAGGCCGGGGCGGATGACTACATCCCCAAGCCCTTTGATCCCGACGAGCTGGTAGCGCGGGTGCGCAATGTGGTGCGGCGCCAGGAGCGCTTGTTGGCCGAGGCGGCCCGCTTCGCCGATGCCGACATCGGCAGCCTGGCCAAGCAGATCACCGAGATCCGTTCGATGCTGGGCCCCGGCGGCAGCCGCAAGGCCACCCCCGATGTCTCCCTCGATTTCACCCCCCGCGAAGCCAGCGTGCTGCAGCTGGTGGCCGAGGGAATGATGAACAAGGAAATAGCGAGACGACTGGAAACCTCGATCCGCAACGTCGAGAAATACGTCAGCCGCCTCTTCATCAAAACCGGCACCTCCAGCCGCACCGAACTGGTGCGCTATGCGTTGGAGCATGGCTTGGTGGAGTGAAGCCTTCGCTCTAAAGCTAAAGCCAGATGATCATCTCCCAGACCCACAAATACGTTTATATCGGTATCCCCCGCACCGGCTCCAAGTCGATGAATCATTGGCTGAGGGAGTATTTTGACGGACGCTGGTATGGAGGTCACCATGATTACACCGTTCCAGAGGAAGCGGCTGGCTACTTCATTTTCACGGTCGTGCGCAATCCCTACGACAGGCGTGCCAGTCACCATTATGCCGTGTTCTGGGATGAGCAGGGCGTCAAGGAGGAGGAATTAGGCCCCTGCCAGAGTTCACAGGAACGACTGCAAAAGTCCCGGGCCATTTTGAAGACCCGCGAGAGGCAACAGCAAAGACAAGGGCCCCGGCAGTCGGCGATCCCCCTGCAGGAAAGAATAAGGGAAGCGGCTCTCCAGAACGAACGATTGGGACAGGATATGAACCAAAGTCGTTATCTTGAGCGGGCCGGAGTCAAGCTTGCTCTTTATTTTGAGCGCCTGCCACAATGCTTGCTGGAGCTACCCTTTGTTGATCCCAGTTGCTGCCCCCCATTTCCCCACCACCCTGAAAGAGGGATTCGTCCAAGTGGCAACTTCTTCGATCTCTTTAATGGTACCGATGAAGAGCAGGTGGTCTGGGCCCATGCGAGTGAGGATTTTGAAGCCCTGGATTATCGCCGTTTCGATGGTGGCTTGCCCCCTGAGGCTCCGAACTCGCGCTGGATCGCTTAGAGTCAAGACGGCTTCATCTTCATTTTCGGCTTCATCTTCATCTATGTCTTCTGTTTTGATTGCCCATCCATCTCTGTGGCGTTCACGGTTGAACTTCGCAGCTTGATGGGCACAGTTCGATCCGGCCAGGCAACTCCGATTGCAGTTCGCGCCGACTCTGAGGTGCCCCTGTCCCTCCCCTGTCCTTTGCTCCTGGTCTTGGCCTGATCTTGGGCTGGCCTGGTCTGGTCTGGCCACCATGCTTCGAGGGGCTTCAGGCGGCCCAGCGCCAGTCCAGCCCCTCGCCGGCCTCGTCCCCGGGGCTCCAGCGCAGGCATTCCTCCAGCCGTCGGCCCAGCAACAGCTCCCGTAGCGGCCGCCGGTCCCCCAGGACCTGGCGCGGCAGCACGGTGGCGGCGGCGATGGCCCCTTCGGGCCTGCCGCTCCAGCGGGCCAGACGCCGTACCCCCTCCAGCAGCGGCAGGGTGACCCCGGCCAGGGTGCCGTCCTCCAGCCGGCAGCTGCCGTTTTCCACCACCAGGATGCGTTCATCCCAGCGGTGCATGCCCTCGGCCAGGCCGTAGGGCGCCAGGGCATCGCTCACCAACACCACCTGGGCGGGCGCCAGCCGTTGCAGCAGCACCGCCATCGCCGGCGCCACATGCACCCCATCGGCGATCAATCCCAGGGCCACATCCGGCCGCAGGGTCGCCGCCGCGATCGGTCCCGGGTCCCGGTGTCCCAGGCCCGCCATGGCGTTGAAGGCATGGGTCAGCATCGACACACCGGTGTCGTAGGCCGCGCTGGCTTCGGATTCAGTGGCGGCGCTATGGCCCAGGCTCACCACGATGCCCATCGCCCGCAGGGCCTGAATCACTTCGGTGGCTCCCTCCAGCTCGGGCGCCAGGGTGACCAGGGCGATGTCGGCGGATTCCGTCCCTGGGCCGTCGGGGCTGGATGCCGGGCCCTGGAAGCCCTCGATGCGCTGCCGCAGGGCCGCTAGCGACGGCGGGCTCAGATGCTCCAGGGGATGGGCGCCGCGGCGGGCCGGCGCCAGGAAGGGGCCCTCCAGGTGGGCCCCCAACAGTCGGCAGCGTCCGGGTTGGTGGTCGGCGCGGGCCATGCGCAGGGTCTCGAGGGCCTGCCGCAGGGGATCCACGCCGCAGGTCACCAGGGTCGGGCAGATGGCCTCCACACCATCACGCCAGAGAAGTTCCAACAGCTCCCGCAGCCGGGGCAGATCGGCGGCGGTGAGTTCGGGGAAGGCCAGCCCGAGCCCGCCATTGATCTGCAGATCGACCCCCATCGGGCTCAGCCAGTCCCCGCCCCAGTTGTCTCCGGCGGCAGCGCTGCCCGCCTCCAACCGTTCGATCTGCCGCACCCGATCGTCAGCGTCGAGGCCGATGCGCCAGCGTTGCTCTCCCCGGTGGCGGCAGGGCGAGGCCTCGCTCAGACGCACGTTGCTCAGCCAGCGCATCGGGGATTGGGGGATGGTGCCCCCCCATCTTGGGGGCGGCTTTGGTGGGGGATTTGACGCCGCTGTATCGGCGGCCGGGGCGGGAGGATGGGGCGAGTCGCCCTGCCGCCGTGGTCGCTGTCGCGTCCGACCCACCGCCCTCCCGCGCCTCCGGTGGCGCGCCAGCGCCGGTGGCCGTGATCATGGGCAGCGATTCCGACCTGCCGACGCTGCAGCCGGCGGTGGAGATTTTGCGGGAGCTGGGCGTGGCCTGCGAGGTGCGGGTGCTCTCGGCCCATCGCACGCCCCTGGAGATGGTGGCCTTCGCTGAGGCCGCCGCCGATCGCGGTCTGAAGGTGATCATCGCCGGCGCCGGCGGCGCCGCCCACCTGCCCGGCATGGTGGCGTCTCTCACCCTGCTGCCGGTGATTGGCGTGCCGGTGCGCAGCCGGGCCCTTTCCGGCGTGGACTCCTTGCATTCGATCGTGCAGATGCCCGCTGGCATTCCGGTCGCCACCGTGGCTATCGGCAATGGCGCCAATGCGGGCCTATTGGCGGCCCAGATCCTGGCCCTGGCCGATGCCGACCTGGCCCAGCGCCTGGCCCGCCACCGCCTCGCCCTGCATGACCAGGTGCGGGCCAAAGATCAACGGCTGCAGCAGGTGGGCAGCGATGCCTATCTGGAGTCCATGGGCGTCTGAGAGCCATGGTCCCCGGCTCCTTCGCCGCGCCTCTCGCCGCGCCCTTGGTCCGTCGCCCTCGTCGCCCAGGGACCCCCGCCCATGGATTCCCCCACCAAGGGATCTCCCCACCAAGGGATCTCCCCACCAAGGGATCTCCCCGCAACAGAAGCTGGCGGCTCGGCGCCGCCCCCGCCAAGCTGAGGGCAGGTTTCGGTGGCCATCAAGGGCCCTGCGCAGATGCTTGAGCGGCTGGTGCTGCCCCCCTGGTTGCGGATCAGCCTGGCGTTGCCGCTGCTCACCCTCAATCTCTGGGTGTTGAAGCAGCTGTTGCTGCCCCTGGCTCCCTTCCCGGCGCTTTTCCTCACGGCGGCCCTGCTGGCCTTTCTGCTCGATCTGCCCACCCGCTGGCTGATCGACCAGGGCCTGCCCCGCGATCTGGCTCTGTTGCTGGTGCTGGGCCTGACCTTGGGGCTGGTGGCCCTGGCGGCCATCTGGCTGGTGCCCCGCCTGGCCCAGCAGCTCGACGAGCTGATCCATGCCCTGCCCCGCTGGTTGGTGCAGGGAGAGACGGTGCTGGCCCAACTGCAGGACTGGGCCAGCCAGCGGGGCCTGCCGGTGCGCTTCGGCGATCTGACCAGCGATCTGATCAACCGCACCAGTCGCCTCGCCAGCCAGTTCAGTCAGCAGCTGCTGGGGGTGCTGGGGGCCACGGTGGGCCTCACCGTCAATACCGTGATCGTGCTGGTGCTCACGGTGTTTCTGCTGTTGGGCGGCGAGCGCACGGCCAATGGCCTGGGCCAGTGGCTGCCGGCCCGGGTGCGGCCCCTGGTGCTCACCACCCTCAATCGCACCTTCCGCGGCTATTTCGCCGGCCAGGTGCTGCTGGCCCTGATTTTGAGCGCCCTGCAGCTGGTGGTGTTCACCCTGCTCGGCATTCCCTATGCGGTGCTGTTTGCCGTGGTGATCGGCTTCACCACCTTGATTCCCTATGCCAGCGCCCTGACAATTGTGGTGGTGAGCTTGTTGCTGGCCCTGGAAGATCCCCGCAAGGGCTTGGAGGTGCTGGCCGCGGCGATCACCGTCGGCCAGGTGGTCGATCAGATCATCCAGCCCCGCCTGATGGGCAGCATCGTCGGCCTGCAGCCTGCCTGGCTGCTGATCTGCCTGCCCATCGGCGCCCGCATCGGCAGCCTGCTGGGATTGGGGGAACTGCTGGGCTTGCTGTTGGCGGTGCCCCTGGCCAGCTGCGCCAAAACCTTTCTCGATGCCTGGGCCTTGCGGTTGCGGGCGGAGGAGTTTGGCGAGGGAATGGGGGGGGATTGAGGGGAGGCTAAAGACTTGGCTATGTCTGCCTTCCCAACACCGATGACCCCATGCCGGACGACATAACGCGCTTCAGCCTCGCCAACCAACGCGCCTTGATCACCGGTGCCTCCCGCGGTGTTGGCGCCGAGATTGCGGCGGTTTTCGCCGAAGCCGGCGCCGACCTCGTCATCACCGGTCGCGATGCCGCCGGCCTCGAAGCCACCCGGCAGGTTGTTGCCAGCAAAGGGCGCCGTTGTCACATCGTTGAGGCCGACCTGGCGACCGTTGAGGGCCCTCGCCTGGCCGGCCGCCAGGCCCTGGATGTCTTCGGCACCGTTGACATCCTCGTCAACAACGCTGGCCTCGTGTTCGAGGAAGCCCTCCTGGACATCTCCCTCGAACACTGGGAGCAAACCCAGAGGGTCAACCTGCGGGCCCCCTTCCTGCTCGCCCAAACCGTTGCCCCCAAGATGATCGAGCAGCGGCGCGGCAAGCTGATCAACATCTCCTCGCTGGCCGGGGGGCTGGCCCCCCAAGGGCATGCCGCCTATTCGGTCTCCAAAGCCGGCCTGAATCTGCTCACCCAGGCGATGGCGGCCGAATGGGGGCAGTTCAACATCCAGGCCAATGCCGTGGCACCCGCCCTCATCGTCACCGAGATGAGCAAGAAAGACTGGGGTGATCCGACGCCTCCAACTTCATCGGCGGGCAAGTCATCCGGCTCGATGGCGGCTTTTCGGCGGTTTGACGCAGCCGGGTTGAGGGGCAGACACCTCTGACGTTGGTTGACCCGCCTGCTGGCAAACTTCTGGGGATTCTTCCAGCGTCGCGCCGCCCGATGACAAGCAGGAACGGCCCGATTGTTCTCATCACCGGTGGCAACCGGGGCTTGGGCAAGGAGATCGGCCGCCAGCTTGGGCACCATGGCTGCACCGTGATTCTGACCGCCAGGGACCGGCAGGCTGGAGAGGCGGCAGCGGCTGAGCTAATGGCCTCTGGCTGCGACGCCCACTCGGTTCGCCTCGATGTCACCGACTCCGATCACATCGATGCCTTGGTGAGTCATCTCGAGGCGACCTTCGGCCGCGTGGACGTGCTGATCAACAACGCCGGCATTGCCCTGGAGATGGACGGCATGCCCACCAATGCCGACAAGATTCGCCGCACCCTTGAGGTCAATCTCATCGCCCCGTACGCGATCACCGAGGCCCTGCTGCCGCTTCTGGCGCGCAGTGAGGATGCCCGCGTCATCAACCAGTCATCGATTCTCGGCTCCATGCAGGCCGCCCACAACCGCTGGCACGAGTTCGAGGCCCAGATGACCGTGGGCTACTCCACCTCGAAGGCCGCGCTGGGAATGCTCACCCTGATCCAGGCCAAGCGGCTGGCCAGTCAGGGCATCCTTGTCGCCGCCGCCCATCCCGGCTGGGTCAAGACCGAACTCGGCGGTGATGACGCGCCGATGGAGATCGAGGAAGGGGCCCACACCGTCGTCCAGATGGTGACGGCCCCCCGGGAGCATTTCCCCCACGGCCAGATGCATCACCGGGGCGAGCAAGTGGCTTGGTAGGTGGCTCCGGCTTCGATCACCGTTTAAAGGCGATCGGTGTGGTGATGGACGACGCGCCAGTGGCCGTTTTCCCGCCGGAAGATGGTGGTGGAACGCATGTCCAGGGTGATCGGCAGGCCGTCGAGGGTTGCGCCGGGAGACTGCTCGCGGCAGGCCAGGAAGCCCATGTCTGCCGTTTCGACGATGGTTCGATCCACCATCGTCACGGTGCCATCGAAGCCCATCACGGATTCGGCGCTGAATTGATCCATCACGGCCTTGCGGCCGCGGTTGAAGCTACCGGTGGGGCCCATGTCGGTGATGTCGTCCGCCTCGGACCAGATGGCGTGCATGGCCGAGGGATCACCTTTGAGATTTTGGTTGCCCGCCGCCAAAAAGGCGTCGATGGCGTCCTGGAGCGATGTGGTCATTAAAGGGCCCTCAATTGTATGGATCAAGTCGATTTAAGGAGGGTTCAGGTGAGGTCGGACGATCGTGCAACAAGATGGAAACTTGGCTTCTGGAAGGCTAGGGAGCCTCTGGATCACTCAGCTCGTCAAACAGGTTGCTGCCCGAGCCTTCTGGACTTGCCGTGATGGCGATTTCGGCGCTGGTGGTGACCCAAGCCTTGCCTCGGCAAGAACCAGGGCCGTCATTTGTTGACATTTGCGCTCAAGCCTTTCTCTTATTCCGCCTCTGGAACCACCCCTTGGGCCGCCAGGTAGGCCAACACCTGGGCCACTGAATCCTCCAGGCTTTGGCTGCCTGTATCGAGGCGAAGTTCGGGGTGCTCGGGTTCTTCGTAGGGGCTGGAGATGCCGGTAAATTCTTTGATTTCACCCGCACGGGCCTTGGCATACAGCCCCTTGGTGTCGCGCCCTTCACAGGCGGCCAGGTCGGCGGCGCAGTGGATCTCGATGAAATCCCCGGCCTCCACCAGGGCCCGGGCGCGGCGGCGGTCGTCGCGGAAGGGGGACACAAAGGCCGTCAGCACCACCACGCCGGCATCGAGAAACAATTTGGCCACTTCGCCGATGCGGCGGATGTTCTCCTCCCGGTCGGCATCGGAGAAGCCCAGATCGGCGCAGAGGCCATGGCGCACGTTGTCGCCATCGAGCACATAACAGGCCAGCCCCTGCTCAAACAGGGCCGAATTGACGGCATTGGCCAGGGTGCTCTTGCC
>JBEIVL010000045.1:0-13092 GCA_040373885.1 Aphanothece sp. | reverse complement strand
GGAAATTAGGGCCGCTGAGGATCCGGAATTCGAAACCTTCTACACCAAGAACATCCTGCTCAACGAGGGTCTGCGTGCCTGGATGGCACCCGCTGACCAGCCACACGAACAATTCGTCTTCCCTGAAGAGGTCCTGCCCCGTGGAAACGCCCTTTAATTCCGGTCTTATCTCCGTCGCCGGCAAGGATCTTGACTCCACCGGCTATGCCTGGTGGGCCGGTAATGCCCGTCTGATCAATCTTTCAGGCCGTTTGCTTGGAGCCCACGTTGCCCATGCGGGCTTGATGGTCTTCTGGGCTGGAGCCATGATGCTCTTTGAGGTGAGCCATTTCACCTTCGACAAACCCATGTATGAGCAGGGTTTGATCCTCTTCCCCCACGTCGCCACGTTGGGCTACGGGGTCGGACCAGGCGGTGAAGTCACCAGCCTCTACCCGTTCTTTGTTGTTGGGGTTCTGCATCTCATCAGCTCTGCGGTTCTGGGTCTCGGCGGTCTCTACCACGCCCTGCGCGGTCCCGAAATTCTGGAGAATTACTCTGCATTCTTCTCTCAGGATTGGCGCGATAAGAACCAGATGACCAACATCATCGGCTACCACCTCATCCTTCTTGGTGTTGGTGCCTTGCTGTTGGTGTTCAAGGCCATGTTCTTCGGCGGCGTCTACGACACCTGGGCTCCCGGCGGTGGCGATGTCCGTCTGATCAGCAACCCAACCCTCAGCCCTGGGGTGATTTTCGGTTATCTGCTGCGTGCGCCGTTTGGCGGTGAAGGATGGATCATCGGGGTGAACTCAATGGAGGACATCATCGGTGGTCACATCTGGATTGGCCTGATCTGCATCTTCGGTGGCATCTGGCACGTCATCACCAAGCCATTCGGTTGGGTTCGTCGTGCCTTCATCTGGAATGGTGAGGCCTACCTGAGCTACAGCCTTGGTGCCTTGAGCCTGATGAGTTTTGTGGCTTCGGCCTACATCTGGTTCAACAACACCGCCTATCCCTCCGAGTTCTACGGCCCCACCAACGCCGAAGCTTCCCAGGCCCAGAGTTTCACCTTCCTCGTTCGCGACCAACGGCTTGGTGCCAACATCGGCTCCGCCATGGGTCCGACTGGTCTTGGCAAATACCTGATGCGTTCACCCACCGGTGAAATCATCTTTGGTGGTGAAACCATGCGCTTCTGGGATTTCCGTGGCCCTTGGCTTGAGCCCCTGCGCGGTCCGAATGGCCTGAGTCTGGACAAGCTCCAGAACGACATTCAGCCCTGGCAGGTGCGTCGTGCGGCCGAATACATGACCCACGCACCCAATGCGTCCCTGAATTCAGTGGGCGGCATCATCACCGAGCCCAACTCGGTCAACTACGTCAACATCCGCCAATGGCTGGCGGCCACCCAGTTCGTGCTGGCGTTCTTCTTCCTAGTGGGCCACCTCTGGCACGCCGGTCGGGCCCGCGCTGCTGCAGCCGGGTTTGAGAAGGGAATCGACCGCGAGGCCGAACCCACTCTGGCCATGCCCGATCTGGACTGAACGATCTCAAGTCCAATCACACCAAGCTCCCGCAACTGGCGGGAGCTTTTTTTTATGGACTCAACCAACGCCGCAGCAATGGCAAGCTGAGTCCGATGACATTGCTGTAACAGCCTTCAATCCGCTCCACCATCATTCCGCCACGACCCTCCAGGGCAAAACCGCCCGCACAGGCCAGCGGTTCGCCCGTGGCCACATAGGCCTCAATCTGATCTGAATTCAGCGGCGCAAACCAAACCAGGGTGGTCACGACCTCCTGCCTTGTTTGCGTCTCCTCCCCCCCCAGCACCAGGGCGTGGCCGGTGTGCAAACGACCACAGCCGCCTGCCATGCGCTTCCAGCGATTGATGGCCTCAAGGGGGTCACTGGGTTTGCCGAAGACTTCGCCCTCAAATTCCAGCAGCGAATCACAACCCAACACCGGGTTGAGAGGGAGCCAACCCAGACCAACCTCACCAGCATGCTCATCGCTGTCACAGGCCTGCAGCGACTGAACCACAGCCCGGGCCTTGGCAAGCGCGAGGTGCTGCACCAAGACAAGTGGAGGCATCGCCCCCTGGGACTCCTCATCGACCCCACTGATGTGAACGTGATGGGGAATGCCTGCCTGCTCAAGCAGGCGGCGCCGCGCCTTGGAAGCGGAAGCCAAGACAAGCATCGGCGGTGTTGCGATCAGAGCAAACCCTGCCACAGACCCTTGATGGACAGACACTGGTCCTGGCTAGCGTCCAATAATCGCTATCTCTGGTTTTAATGGGTCTCGGTCCGTTGGTCGCCAGCCAAATCCAGCCGCGCCGCCGCGCCGGCGACTCCGTCCTGCTGACCCTGGCCATGGTGGGTCTGGCGGCGGCCACCCCTGAGGCCAGGGCCTATGGCATGCCCCGGCCCGGAGTGGTCTGCGACAAGGTTCAGGCCATCTGCTACACCGACCAAGGACCCTCCGTTGCCCAGACCGGCCGCGAATTCGGGCGCAAGGCGCAGGACGATCTGCTGCGCTCCCTTTCCGGACGACCACCGCTGCCGGTGTTTCGCCTCAGCGGTGGTGAACTATGTGATTTGCGCCAGCGCCGCTGTTGGGATGACGGCAAGCAGCGAACCAACCCCAGCAACAGCCTCACCCGCCAGCTGTTCGGCAAGACCAGTGGCAACAACAATGGGTGGGGCGACACCAGTTCAGGGCGACGTCAATGCCAGCTTGTTCAAAGGGGTCGGACTCTTTTTAAAGGGTTCTGCGATCTGGATAGTCGCCAGGAAGGCAACAGCGTCACCTACCGGGTAGCGACCGAAGATGGACGGCAATACACGTTTTTCACCAGAGGCAACCAACTGCAGCTGCGGGATGCCACGGGCCTCTGGCCCGTGGCGGTGCGGGATTGGGGTGCCGAGGTGGTGTTCCGATGGTCCGATCTTGAGCTGAGAACCAACCGCGGACGCTCCTCCAGCCCAGATGATCGCAACCCAGGCAATGACCAACAGCAACAAGGACTGACCCCACTTCTCAGGAGCCTGTTCCAATGACCAGCGCCCTTTGGCCCACCCCTGATCGCCGCGCCATGGATCGGGCCAGCCAATCCATGCGCTGTCTGCCCTTCCGCAGAGCTTTCTACGAGGAAGTGGCCCAAACGGCGATCTCCAGCAACGAACTCTGTGCTCGCGACGACTGGTCCCATCTGGTGTTCGCCCCCTTCGGGCCGGATCGAGCCGAGGCGCACTTCAACTGGATGATCCGACTGGGCATCCTGAGACGGGAAGTCGATGGCCAGGGCCTGACCGAGCGCGTTCGCTTGACTCCCATGGGACGCGAACTTCTGGCCGCTTCGATCGGCGAAATCGGCCGGGCAAACCTGCGAGAGCGCATTCAGGAAAATTTCCTGCGCCATCGGCCCCGCTTTTGATGGCTGGCTTCTCCAGGATCTGGTTTTGACGCGCCCATCATCGGGCGCAACGGGTCCGCTGATGGTGCTCGGCACCAGCAGTGGCGCCGGCAAATCTCTGATGACCACAGCGCTCTGCCGCCACCTGCGCCAACGGGGCGAACAGCCGGTGCCTTTCAAAGGGCAGAACATGAGCTTGAACGCCTGGGTCGATGGCAACGGCGGCGAGATGGCCTACTCCCAGGCGGTTCAGGCTTGGGCCGCCGGCCTTGAACCGCAAGCGGCGATGAATCCAGTGCTGCTCAAACCCCGGGGCGACAGCACCAGCGAAGTCATCCACATGGGGCGTTCCGTTGGCAGCGCCCGAGCGGAGCACTACTACCGCGATTGGTTCCGGCCCGGCTGGCAAGCCATCCGGCAGGGACTCCAGCACCTTGAGCAGGGGATCCCAGGGGGACGGCTGGTGCTGGAGGGCGCCGGTAGTCCTGTGGAAGTCAACCTCCAGGCCAGAGATCTCACCAATCTGCGCCTGGCCCAGTATCTTCGCGCTCGCTGTGTGCTGGTGGCCGACATCGAAAGGGGCGGGGTCTTCGCCCAGATCGTTGGCACCTTGTCCCTGCTGCGACCGGTGGAGCGCCCCCTGATCCGTGGGGTGTTGATCAACCGTTTCCGAGGTCGACGTTCCCTGTTTGATGAGGGGCGCCTATGGCTGGAGCGCAACACCGGCCTACCGGTGCTTGGGGTGATGCCCTGGCTGGACGATCTTTTTCCCCCCGAAGACTCCTTGGATCTACTGGAGCGGCGAGGAAGAAAAAACAACGCTGAGATCAGAATCGCCGTTCTGAAGCTGCCCTCCCTGAGCAACTTCTCCGATCTCGATCCCCTCGAAACCGAAAGGACGGTCCAGCTGGATTGGGTAGGGGCGGGCGAAAGCCTGGGCCCTGTCGATGCGGTGATCGTGCCGGGCAGCAAACAAACCCTACGGGACCTGGCTGCCCTGCGCCAGGCAGGTCTGGATCAGGAATTGCGCGCCTACGGCGACGCCGGCGGGATGATCTTCGGCCTCTGCGGAGGGCTGCAAATGCTCGGTCGCTGGTTGGACGACCCCGACGGCCTTGAAGGGGGGCTGAACAGCAAGGGATCCTCGCCGCGGACCGCTGGACTGGATCTGTTGCCCCTGAGCACCCGCTTTGTCGGCAGTAAGGAGCTGCGACAACGGCAAGTCGAATCCTTGTGGCCCCCTGGCTCCCCCCTGACTCTGGAGGGTTTCGAATTGCACCATGGCACCACCACCCTTGATCTCGACCCCCGGGAGATGGACGGGCAACCCTTGGGCGAGGTGCCGGAATTGATGACAACAGACCCGCGCCTGGGCTGGTGGCAACCGAGGGGGGAACGCGGCGGATTGGTAGCCGGCACATACCTGCACGGGGTTTTTGACAATGGTCCCTGGCGACGTCGCTGGCTCAACCTGCTACGGGACCGTCGGGGCCTCCCCCCCCTCAGCCTCAACGTTCCCCACCACAGGCAGCAGCGAGACCGCCTGTTGGAGCGGCTGGCTGACGTGTTTGCCCAGGAAGTCAATCTCGAGCCCCTGCTGGACCCACAGCCATGAAAGTGATCCGCCTGCGCTGGCCCGATGGCAATATCAGCCAGGCCCAGGTCGGTGAGCCCTGGTTGGAGGCCGCCCACAATGCCGGATATCCCATCCCCACAGGCTGCCTCGGGGGCCGCTGCGGCGCCTGCGACATTGAGGTCAATGGTGAACCACTCCGGGCCTGCGTCTCCTGTGTGGATGGGGACGAGGACATCACCCTTGAGATTGATCTGATCGCCGACCCCTACTGGTGAGCCACCCCTACTGATGAGGTCGCCGCCAGGAGGCCGCAATCTGGCGGGGATGCAGATTCCAGCGGCGAGCGGTACCCGTCAACCGGAGTCGCTGCTGCAGCAAAGCGGCTTGCACTTGAGCAAGAGCCTGATCCCAGAGAAAGCGCAGGTGCCAGAGAAACAGGGTGCGGCGCTGGGCTTGAATCAAGGGCTTAGACCATGACGCCGGCAACGGCAACTCCAGCTGACGGGCCAGGTCCAGGGTGTGGTTGCGCCAGAAGGCACAGGCCTGGTCTGCCAGGCGCCGGCCCTCCTCAAGGGAGTAGTGACGATCGGCCTCCTGGGGGCCAAACCTCTCGACCTCGACAAGTCCTGGCAGGCCATAGGGATTGGTGCCAGCCTCGCTGATCACATAACAACCATTGATGGGGGCCTGCCACATCCTTCCGGAAAGGGAGCGGCCCCGCTGATAGGGATACATCAATCCAAAGCAGCAGCTGGAGGCGGCGATCAAGCGATTGGCCTGCCAGTAGCTCAACGATCGGCTGGGAACCCCGATCCGCTGCCATCGGCCACCAAAGACCCGAACCCGCCCTTGCTGAATCAACGCCACCAGATCCTCTTGATAGGCATCGGCCGGCATCGGCTTGTAATTGGACAGATGCACCGGCTTTGGGTTCTTGCGGCTGAAGGCCCGTCGCCAGATCTCTGGGAAAACTGGCAGGTAGCCCTTCACATCTCCCCCCTCCAGGCTGATGCGCCGCAGACGACTGGCTTGAGGGAAGCGATCGCTCCAGTCGATATCCAGCTCCTTGACATAGTCATAGACATGAACCGGCCCGTCGTAGTGGACCCAGGCCGCCCCCGGATCACCCCGCAACATCACCAGCAGATCGGGAAGGCGGGACGTGGGCGGCGACGCAGGAGACCAGACGAAGACCCGATATCCAGCTAGAGCATAAAAAAGCCTGATATTTAGATAAACATCTTTATCGAGATAATCCGTTGAGACAACAACACAGGTTCGATTCGGCATCTCCAACAAAGCAACCGTTCAATTTGGTGTCGATGGGACCTGGGACCAGCCTATGAATCGATCAAACCGCCGCCCAAGAGTTTGTCGTCTTCATAAAACACTGCCGCCTGCCCCGGGGTGATCGAAAACTGATCCTCCTCGAAGACGAGGCGGCAGCGATGGGGGCGGGCCGCCTGACGATCGGAGGCTTCGCAGCCAATCGGAGTGACCAGGGCGTTGACAGCTTCACTGCGATAGCGCAATTGAACCTGAACCGGCAGGTCCGTGTCTGGGGGGTCAATCGACACCCAGTTCACGGCCCCCACAACACATTCGCGCCGCGACGCCTCGCGCCGGGGAGCTACCACCACCCGATTGGCTGAGGACTCCAGGCTGATGACATGCAGGGGCTCGCTCCAGGCGATGCCTAGTCCGCGACGCTGACCGATGGTGAAGTGTTCGATGCCATCGTGCTCTCCCACCACCGTGCCATCGGCCAGAACGATCTGACCCGACCTTGATGGCAGGTAGGCATCAAGAAAGGCCCGCATCGACCCATGGTGGTCGGCCAGGCAGAGGTCCATGCTCTCCGGCTTGTGGGCCGTGCGCAATCCGAGTGCTTCGGCCTCGGCACGAGTTTCCGGTTTCCCCATCTCGCCGAGGGGAAACACAAGGCGCTCCAGGACCTCCTGGGGCAGGTCGTAAAGAAAATAACTCTGATCCTTGTGGCGATCCAGCCCCCGTAGCAGCTGATGGCGTTCGTCGCTGCGCTGACCATGGCGGAGGCGGGCGTAGTGGCCGGTGGCCAGCCGTTCCAACCCCCGTTCCTTGCGGGCCCAATCCAGCATCGGACCGAATTTGACGTTGCGATTGCAGCGGGAACAGGGGAGCGGGGTGACACCGGACTGGTAACCCTCCACCAGAAAATCGACAATCTCAGCTTTGAAGGTGTCGCGGGCATCCACGACGTGATGGACGATGCCCAGCTGATCACAGATGGCCGTGGCATCCACCAGACCCTCGGCGCAGCAGGCCCCCTTGCCCCGCATCAACCACAGGGTCAACCCCTCGACCCGCCAGCCGGCGGCGACCAGCAAGGCTGCCGCCAGGGAACTGTCCACGCCACCGGAGAGTCCAACGGCCACTTGATGGACGCCTGGCCAGGCACGCAGTCGGCTGAGCACGGTCCCTCCCGCCTCAGTGACGGGGGTAAGGGCAAGGGGCGGCACGGGGACAAACAAGGGCAATGGACCCATCATGGGCGCAAGCCCACGTTTCTCGTAAGGGATGGTCCCTGCCCCCTGGCCGAACCGGGATGCCAGCCATCTTCTGGTGACTGGGGCCCAGATGGCGAGCCTGGAATCGACGCTCTTCGCTAGTGGCTTGCCCGTCGAAGCCCTGATGGAGAAAGCCGGCCTGGCCATCAGCAGGCGGCTTTTGCACTTGCTGCAGCAACCTGAATGGCAGAAGCTGGCCTCGGCGGGGGTCGTGGTGCTGATCGGGCCCGGCCACAACGGCGGTGATGGCCTTGTGGTGGCCCGCGAACTGCATCTGGCAGGGCTGCCTGTATGGCTGTGGCGGGCGTATCCAGCCCAGCGACCCTTGACGCAAACCCACTGGCGCCATGCGCTCTGGCTGGGCCTGAGCGAACTTCCCGAACCGCCCGACCCCTCCCTGGCCACTCTCTGGGTGGATGCCATCTTCGGGATCGGCCAACACCGATCCCCCGGAGAGGGAGTGGAGCAGCTCCTGATCGAACGGCAGCGGCAGCGCCCCGGGGCTCTGGTCGCCATCGACTGCCCAACCGGCGTCTGCGCGGATTCGGGGCTGAGACTCGGCCAAGGGGCCGCCACGGCCACCATCACCTTCTGCCTTGGTTTGATCAAACAGGGGCTGATCCAGGATCCAGCCCTGGCCCATGTCGGTCGCCTTGATCGCATCGACCTGGGTCTACCGTCCCGACGGCTCAACGACCTGGCGGACTGCGCCTTGGCGCTGGGGGCCGGCGATGCCCAGTCCTTCGCGGCGGCCCGGTTCGCTGGGCAGGGGAACGATCCGGCGGCCTCCAAATACGAGCGAGGACGGTTGCTGGTGGTGGCCGGCAGCCACCGCTACCGCGGCGCCGCCCACCTGGCCCTCGCCGGAGCCTCCGCCTCAGGCTGCGGCAGTCTGCAGGCGTCCCTCCCACCGGAAGTGGCAGGGGCCCTCTGGACTCTGTTGCCCCATGTGGTGATTCGACAGGAACTGGGTGCCAGCGAGGGGGAGGGTCTGGATCTGGCGTCGCTGGAAGTTGATGGGGGGGCACGCCTGGACGCCATCCTTGTGGGCCCTGGGATCGGCCAGCCCAATCCCGGCGGCGGTGCCAGCCCTGCCGGCGACGGCGGCGATGCCTGGGATCGGCTGGGGGCGTTTGAGGGGCTGCTGGTCCTGGACGCCGATGGCCTCAATCGCCTGGCCGCGCCCAACAACCAAAAACCAGACGCAGTCCTTGGCTGGCTGCACCGCAGGAGCGGCCCCACCTGGCTGACTCCCCATCGCGGCGAATTCGCCCGCTTGTTCCCGGAACTGGCCGAGCTTCCGCCCTTGGAAGCGAGCCTGGCGGCAGCCCAAACCAGTGGGGCCACAGTTCTTCTCAAGGGCGCCCGCAGCGTCATCGCCGCCGCAGACGGGCGCCGATGGCAGCTTATGACCGCCTGTTCGTCCGTCGCCAGGGCAGGCCTAGGAGATGTCCTTGCGGGCTATGCCGCGGGCCTTGGCGCCCGAGCGCTCTCCTGCGGCGCCCTGGACGCCCAAGTGCTAGCCAGCGCCGCCCTGGATCATGCCCTGGCGGGATGTCGCGTGGGCCATCGCCCCGGAGCGAATGGCACGGAGCCCCTGGCGGTGGCCAGGATATTGGCCAGCTGGGACGCTCACCTGGAGACAGCCAAGACAGAGTGAGACGAAGCGCGAGAAAACTAAGGAAAACAAAAGAAACGTCGCCATAATTTCTTCAGGAGAATTAACCAATGATGAAGGGGTGAGGAAATCGGCATTCTTTCTGTCCCAAACCTAAAATGTTCCTGAAAAAGAGGATCGATTGCTGACTTGGACCTGATAGTTGCTACCCCATCAGGCCTTCCTCATGACCGTATCGCCATCCGCCTCCCCTTCGAAGAGACGGGAAGCCTCGGGCTTGAGAAGCAGCGATTCGATGACTTGGTACCTGGCCTCGATTGGCCGTGAGCCCCTGCTGACGCCAAGCGAAGAAATTGAACTTGGCAACCAGGTTCAGAAGATGATGGCACTGATTGAAAGCAATGGCAACGATCATTCTGCCCAAGAATTAAAGACCATTCGAGTTGGTCGCCGCGCCAAAGATCGGATGATTAAAGCCAATTTACGCCTGGTCGTCAGCATCGCCAAGAAATATCAGGGCAAAGGACTTGAACTCCTCGACCTCATTCAGGAAGGATCTCTTGGCCTCGAACGTGCGGTGGAAAAATTCGATCCCAGCCGTGGTTACAAGTTTTCCACCTACGCCTTCTGGTGGATCCGTCAAAGCATGACCCGCGCCATCGCCTGCCAATCACGCACGATTCGTCTGCCCGTTCACCTGAGCGAACGGTTGACCACCATTCGCAAGGTCAGCCTGGATCTGGCTCACAAGCTCGGCGCCATGCCCAGTCGCCAGGAAATTGCCGAAGCCATCGAGATGCCGATTGAGGAACTTGATTCCGTGTTACGCCAATCCCTGACCACCTCCAGCCTCGATGCCCCGATTAAGGCTGACGAGGGCAACAGTTGCCTAGTCGATCTGATTGCTGATTCCCAGGCGGCTGGTCCCCTCGAGCGCGTGGAGCGTGGGATCGATCAAGAGCAACTGGCTCGCTGGCTCAGTCACCTCAACGAACAGGAACGGGAGGTTCTCGCCCTGCGCTTCGGCCTGGATGGCCATGATCGCCACACCCTCGCCGATATCGGGCGTCACCTTGATGTCTCTAGGGAGCGCATCCGGCAAGTGGAACTCAAAGCCCTGCGCAAACTGCGGCACCTGACCCGTAAAGTCCCTGTGGCGATCTGAAGAAAACTTCAAGCCCTTGGGATCAAACCCAGGGGCTTGAACAATCTGAGAAACGAGATGATCCGACGAAGAGAATCAAAAGAAATTGATGGAGACTTTATTCAATCTTCGGCCCAGATGTAGCGGGTGAGTTCACTTGGGTCGGGTTCGGGAGCGGCCAGGGCAAAACTGACGCAATCGTCAACTTCTGCATCCACCTCCTGCTCAATCTGGCGCAGTTCGGCTTCGGTCACCTTGGATTCAACCAGCAGGCGGTTGGCCAGAGCCTTGATGGGATCACGCTTGGCCCAGAATTCCTTTTCGGTCTGGCTGCGCAGCTCATCGGGGTCAGCCAGGGAATGGCCTCGGAAGCGATAAGTCAGGCATTCGATCAAGGTGGGGCCCTCTCCCGCCCTGGCCCTGGCAATGGCGCGCTGGGCAGCGGCCCGGACGGCCAGAACATCCATCCCATCCACCTCTTCGCCGACCATGCCGAAAGCATCGGCTTTGCGCCAGATTTCGGTGTGACTGGTGGCCCGATTGTGATCCATGCCAATGCCCCAACTATTATTTTCCACCACAAAAAGAATCGGCAATTTCCAAAGAGCAGCCATATTCAGGCATTCATAAAATTGCCCCACATTGCATGTGCCATCGCCAAAAAATGCCGCCGTCACCGAATCACTGTCCGCCTGCCCCAGGACATCGCGGCGGTAGCGGCTGGCATAGGCCGCCCCCATGGCCACCGGGATGCCCTCACCAATGAAGGCATAGCCGCCCATCAAATGGTGCTCTCGGGAAAAGAGGTGCATAGAACCACCGCGCCCCTTGCTGCAGCCGGTCACCTTGCCGAACAACTCGCTCATCACCTCCCGGGCCGGCACACCGCAACTCAGGGCATGAACGTGGTCGCGATAGGTGCTGCAGAACCAGTCGTGCTGAAGTCGCATGGCGCGAATCACACCCGTGGAAACGGCTTCCTGGCCGTTGTAAAGGTGAACGAAACCAAACATCTTGCCGCGGTAATACATCTCGGCACATTTGTCTTCGAAGCGCCGACCAAGGGTCATGTCGCGGTACAGCATCAGACCCTCATCGCGGCTCACCTGGGTCTGTTCAACGGCCACCAGACGCTCAACCCGTTCGGCATGGAAGCCGGCCTCGTGGGGGAGCGGTAAGGGTGGAACCAACGGAGGGGCCATCATGGGCTCGGAAGGCAAAGCAGCAGTGAGTTCCTGGCTCATGACCGTCGGACTGGGCATCGCGTTTGGCGACTGTACGAGGTCCGTCCTGCGGCAACGGTCAAAACCGCTGCCACTGACTACAGTCGCGGCTCCGGCACCCCTCTGGGTTGGACCTGCCCATTGACCATTTCCGTCTGCTCGGTGTCAGCCCAGCGGCCGACGCCCAGACGGTGCTGCGCACCCTTCAGCTTCGGCTGGATCGCCCCCCGGCCCAGTCCTACACCGATGAAACCCTGCAGGCGAGAGCCGACCTGCTGCGCTCCAGCGCCGAAATGCTCAGCGACAGCACCCGTCGCCCTGCCTACGAAGCAGCCCTCACGGCCCTGGGGACGGCGGGAGCGCCCCTGATGGCCGCCCTGGAAGTGCCTTCGTCCAAAGAGGTGGCAGGCCTGCTGCTGTTGCTTGAGGCCGGTCAACCCCTGGAGTGCTTCAATCTGGCGCGGCGCAACCTCCAACCCCCCCAGGCCCCCGCCCTGGGCAGCGGTCGTGAAGCCGATCTGACCCAACTCGCCGGTCAGGCCTGTCTGGCCGCCGCCAGGGATCTGGAGGATCGTCGCCACTACCAAAGCGCCGCCCAGACCCTGGAGGACGGCTTGGTGTTGCTGCAACGCATGGGGCAAAGGCCGGAACTTCGGGAGCAGATGCGTCAGGCCCTCGAACAGATGGCCCCCTACCGGGTTCTTGACCTGCTGAGCCGCGACGCCGGCGCCATCAAGGAAAGGCAACAGGGACTGGCTCTGCTCGATGAGCTCGTCCAGCGCCGCGGGGGCCTGGAAGGCGAGGCGGACCCCGACTTCAGCCGTGAGCACTTCGAGGCCTTCTTCCGCCAGATCCGTTGCTTCCTGACCTTGCAGGAACAGCTCGACCTGTTCAATCGCTGGTCAAGCCAGGGTTCCGCAGCCGCCGAGCGACTCGCCACCACGGCCCTAGCAGCCTCAGGGTTTGCCCAGCGCAAGCCGGATCGCATCGCCGAAGCCCGGCAGCGCCTTTTGGCGACTGATCCGGCCAAAGACCAGACCCTGTTGGCCAATCTGCATCTGTTGTTGGGCGATGTGGGTGCCGCCCGCGCCTGCTTCGAGGCGGGAGCATCCCCCGACCTGAAAGCCTGGGCCGAACGCCAGAGCGCTGATGATCCCCTGGGCCAGCTCTGCGCCTGGTGCCGGGACTGGCTAGCTCGGGACGTGCTGCCGGGCTATCGGGACCTGGAGGCGGAAGCCGATCTGGAGGCTTACTTCAACGATCGCGATGTGCGGACCTGGGTGGAGCGGGAGGATCGTCGTCAGGGTCGATCCTTCATCGCCCCCGCCGCTCCAACCCCGCCCACCGCCTCGAGCCCAGAGTGGCTGGAGCCCCAGACCAAGGGGGAGGTCTCCGGATTCACGGCCTGGGCCCAGGCCGCCCTCAACGCACCTTTTGCGACCTTTGGCCCATCGGCTGCCGCCAGCACTCACCGCAACGACGCTCCGAGCGAATCGAGCATCCATCAAGCCCCCCCCCCGGGGGTCGCCGTCGATCCCTGGAGTGCTCGATCCAGCTGGAGCGAACCGCTGCCCCTGGATTT
>JBEIVL010000034.1:0-22198 GCA_040373885.1 Aphanothece sp. | reverse complement strand
GGGGGGGCCCCCGCGCGGCCCCTGGGCCGTGGTCCCGGTGGGGGCCTGGGGGGTGGTGCCCGACCGGGCACCTCGGCCGGAGTTTGAAGCTCGACGGCCTGAGTGGCGCCATTCAGGGGCGCCACTCAGGCTTGTGCGGCCACCTCCGCCTGGCCGGCTCCAAAGCCTCGGGCAGCGCCGCCTCAAGGTGGGCGGCGCGATGGTGAGTTCTCAGGCTTGAGCGAAGCCCCTCAAGGTTTCCGGATGGGAGCCACCAAGATGGCAGCGCGGGGGCTTTCTCAGGCTTGTGCGGCCACCTCCCGCCTGGCCCGCTCCAAGGCCTCGGGCAGCGCTTCAAGGTCGGCGGCGCGGTGCCAGGGTCCCAAGCTGAGGCGCAGGCCGCTGGCGGCCTCCTCGGCTCCGTAACCCATGGCCAGCAGAATCGGGCTGGCGCCCAGCGGGAGGGCGGCCAGGGCGGGCCCAACCAGTCCAGTGCCGGCGCCAAGGCTCGGCGTTGCACCGCTTTGGATAGCGCTTTGGACCCCACTCCCCTTGATCGAACTGCACGCCGACCCACTGCTGACGGCATAGCCCTGGCGCCAAAGGGCCCGCACCAGGGCCCGGCCAGCCAGGGGCTGGCCGGCTGCTGTGCTCACCAGCAGACTGAGGTGATGGGGCAGCCGGGCCTCCAGATCGGGCCGCGGACCGCTGAGGCGCACTCCCGGCAACGTCTCCAGGCTCTCCAGCAGTCCATCGCGTAGATCGGCGAGGGGATCGCGACCACCGTGGCTCTCCAGACGCTCCTGGGCCTCGGCCAGGGCCGCCGCGAAGCCGATGGCCAACAGCACCGCCTCGGTGCCGCCGCGGCGGCCCGCCTCCTGGGCACCCCCCAGCAAGGGCTCCAGCTCCAGCCCCCGCCGCACCAGCAGGACACCGATGCCCCGGGGGCCCTGCAGTTTGTGGGCGGCGCAGCTCAGCAGATCAACGGGCAGGGAGGCGAAATCAACGGGGCGATGGCCCACCACCTGCACCGCGTCCACATGCAGGGTCACTCCGGCACGCCGGCACCGTTCGCCAATCGTTTTCAGGGGTTGCAGGCTGCCCACCTCGCTTTGTCCCCAGATCAGCGACATCAACCGCGTCGGCGGTCGCAACAGCTCCTCCAGCCGCTCAAGATCCACCAGGCCCTCCCGATCCACCGGCAGGCGGGCCACCTGCCAGCCCTGCCGCTCCAGGCGGGCGGCGGCGGCTTCCGTGGCCGGATGCTCCACCGTCGAAATCAACAAGCGACCGCCCTGGTGGCGTGCCGCCATGCCCAGCAGGGCCGTCTGAATCGCTTCGGTGCCCCCCGAACACCACACCACCTCATCGGGCTGGGCCCCCAGGAGGTTGGCGATGGCGCAGCGGCTGCGTTCCATGGCCTCCGCCGCCGCCATCCCGAAACCATGCAGGCTGGACGGATTGGCCCACACCGTGGGGGCCGCCGCCGCCATCGCCACCAGGGCCGCTGGGCTTGGCGGGGAGGTGGCGCAGGTGTCCAGGTAGCGCCCCAGACCCCATGGGGCTCCGGTGCTTTCCAGGGACGTGCCGGCTGCGGGGACCATGGTTTTAGCCCCCCTGGCCGCCACCGCGAGGCAGCCGACCCAGGAGGCGATCCTCCAGCGAATTGGTGGCAATGGCCACCAATTCGTCCAGAGATCGCATCTCGAGCAGCTTCTGAACCCGGGCTCGGGCCTCGGCGCTGGGGCAGGCCTCGGGCCGCACGCAGCCCTGGATGCAGGCCACCGCGCAGTCGATGGCCGCAACGGGCGCCGTCTCTTCCCCACCCGCCAGGGGCAAATCCCCAAGGTCAGCGCCGTTCTCCTGGACCAGAGGTGGGCCGGCGAGCGAGCCTGCGAACCGTCCGTCGAACACCGCCTCGGCCGGTCCGGTCATGAAGACCGGCCCGCTCGCCCCATCCCATTCGATTTCCAGGCTGCCGCCGGGCAGGTCCAAGCGGGCCTTGCGCTCGGCCAGGCCGAGGCGGTGGCAGGCCACCAGGGTGGCGCAGGCGCCGGTGCCGCAGGCCAGGGTCGGACCTGCCCCCCGCTCCCAGACCCGCAGGCGCAGATGGTCGGGGCTGAGCACCTGGACGAAATGAACGTTGGTGCGGGCTGGGAACACCTCATGGTGCTCAAGCAGGGGCCCCAGCTGTTCAAGATCAACGGTCTCCACATCGGCCACCGGAATCACCACATGGGGATTGCCCATGCCGGCCGCCGCCACGGCCAGGGTCTGACCCGCCACGGTCAGATCGCCCTGGGGCAGGCCGGCCGGACCCTCCGCCAGGGTGGTGGGCACCGATTCAGGACTCAGAAAGGGCGGGCCCATGTCCACCCGCACGCTGCCGTCGCTCTGGAGCTCGGGCACGATCATCCCTGCCAGGGTTTCGATCTGCCAGCGGCGACCGGGGCCATCGCCGTCGCGGTCGGCCAGGAAGCGGGCCAGACAGCGGATGCCGTTGCCGCACATCTCCGGTTCGCTGCCATCGGCATTGAAGATGCGCATCCGCACCTCGCCGCCCTGCCGCGGCGGCAGGGCCAGGATGAGGCCATCGGCACCGACGCCGAAGCGACGGTCGCAGATTTGACGAATCTCTTCTGATTTTGGTTCCGAGCTACCGATCTCACTTAAGATGCGTAAATCGATCAGCACAAAGTCGTTGCCGAGACCCTGGTATTTGCTGAAACCCTGGTCGAGCCAACCGGCAAGCGGAGCATGGGGAGAAAGCACCGTTGGTTTCACGCGATAAGGCTCTGATCCTATGCAGAGCGCCTTTGAAGCGAAACATCCCCGGCTCGACACCTCGCTGCCGAGTATTCGCCATTTTCAGGAGTTGATTCGCAACCGCAAACTGGTTCAGATCGACATCTCCACCGGCCAATCCCTCGAAGGGGTACTGGCCTGGCAGGACGTCCACTATCTGGCCCTGCGTGAACCGATGGGGGAAGCCCTTCTGCTGATCAACCGCGAATCGGTGGTGCTGGTGCGCACCCTGCGCTGAATGCGCTCGCCGCCCTGGCTCACCGGCTTGGAAGGGGTTGTGGCACCATCGCTTGACTGTGCCGCCCCAGCCCCTTGAGCGACCCTTCTCGCTATTTACCCCAGGCGATCGAAGAGCGCTGGCAGCGCCGCTGGCGGGAGCTTGATCTCGACGACACCCCCGATACCGGTGAGGGACAGCCCTGTTACGCCCTGTCGATGTTCCCCTATCCCTCGGGGAGCCTGCACATGGGCCATGTGCGCAACTACGTGATCACCGATGTCTATGCCCGCGTTCAGCGCATGCGCGGTCGGCGTGTCCTGCATCCGATGGGCTGGGATGCCTTCGGCCTGCCGGCGGAGAACGCCGCGATTGAACGGGGGGTGAATCCGGCGGACTGGACCGAGCAGAACATCGCCCAGATGCGGGGCCAGCTGCAGCGTCTGGGCCTGTCGATCGACTGGAGCCGCGAGATCGCCACCTGCCATCCCGACTACTACCGCTGGACCCAGTGGCTGTTCCTGCAATTCCTGGACGCCGGATTGGCCTATCAGAAAGAGGCCAGTGTCAACTGGGATCCCATCGATCAGACCGTTCTGGCCAACGAGCAGGTGGATGGGGAGGGGCGCTCCTGGCGCTCCGGCGCGAAGGTGGAAAAGCGGCTGCTGCGTCAGTGGTTCCTGCGCATCACCGCCTATGCCGATGCCCTGGTTGATGACCTCCCCGCCCTGACGGGTTGGCCGGAGCGGGTGCGCACGATGCAGGCCAACTGGATCGGGCGTTCCGAAGGGGCCGAATTGCGCTTTGCCGTGGTGGCGCCCGGCGGCAGCGCACCCATTGACCCGATCTGTGTCTTCACCACGCGCCCGGACACCATCTACGGAGCCACCTATCTGGTGCTGGCCCCGGAGCATCCGCTGGTGGATCGGCTCACCACCCCCGAGCAGGCCCTGGCGGTCGCCGCCTTCCGCGACCTGGTCAGCGGCCAGAGTGAACAGGACCGCACCGCCGAGGACCGCCCCAAACGAGGCGTGCCCCTGGGAAGCCAGGTCATCAATCCGGCCAGTGGCGCTGAGATTCCGCTCTGGATCGCGGACTACGTCTTGGCTGATTACGGCACGGGCGCGGTCATGGGGGTTCCGGCCCATGACCAACGCGATTTCCTGTTCGCGCGCCGCCATGAGCTGCCCATTCGCCAGGTGATCATTCCGGAGGGCTCCGAGGCCGACACCTACCTGGGCGAAGCCTGGACCCAGGAGGGGGTGCTGATCGAGTCGGGTCCCTTCACTGGCCTCAGTGCCTCAGAGGCTCGTCAGGCGATCACGGATGCGGCCACCCGGGAGGGGTGGGGCCAATCGCGCCGCCAGTACCGCCTGCGCGATTGGTTGATCTCCAGGCAGCGTTACTGGGGCTGCCCGATTCCGGTGGTCCACTGCCCCAGTTGTGGCGTGGTCCCCGTGCCCGCCGATCAACTGCCCGTGGAGTTGCCCCGGGATGTTGCCTTCAGCGGCAAAGGGGCCTCCCCCCTCGCCCAACTCGAGGACTGGGTCAACGTGCCCTGCCCCAGTTGCCAGGGACCCGCCCGGCGCGAGACCGACACCATGGACACGTTCATGTGCTCGTCCTGGTACTACCTTCGCTATAGCGATCCCCTCTGCGACTCGCTGCCTTTCCGGCGGGAAGCGGTGGATCAATGGTTGCCGGTCGATCAATACGTCGGCGGCATTGAGCACGCCATTCTTCATCTCCTCTATTCGCGCTTCTTCACCAAAGTGTTGCGAGACCGGGGCCTGCTTGGTTTCGATGAACCCTTTGAGCGTCTGCTGACTCAAGGCATGGTGCAGGGAATCACCTATCGCAATCCCCACAGCGGGCGCTATGTGGCCCCCGCCGATGTCAGTGATCCCGCCGATCCACGCGATCCCCAAACGGGCGAGCGGCTGGAGGTGACTTACGACAAGATGTCCAAGTCGAAATACAACGGAGTTGATCCGGCCCGGGTGATCGAAACCTATGGCGCTGACACGGCCCGCATGTTCATCCTGTTCAAGGCGCCCCCGGAGAAGGATCTGGAGTGGGACGATGCCGATGTGGAAGGTCAGTTCCGTTTTCTGCAGCGGATCTGGCGCCTGGTGGACAGCTGCCTGCAGCGGGGTCTGACCCTGGCCCCCGTCGCCCCTGAAGCCGCCGCTCCCGGAGCCGCCGCCCCTCAATCTGCCGCCGCCGATGCATCCGCGGTAGTGCCTGCCGCCAGCGGCGCCACACCCGCCCCATCCCCTGCCAGCGAGACCGATCGGGAGCTGCGCCGGGCCGTCCATGGGGCGATCACAGCCGTGCAGGCCGATCTGGAGGGCAACCTGCAGTTCAACACGGCCATCTCGGAGTTGATGAAACTCTCGAACGCCATGGCAACGGCACTGGAGCAGGCCAGCCCGGAGGTGGCCCGGGAGGCGCTGCGCACGCTGCTGCTGCTGCTGGCCCCCTTTGCGCCCCACCTCGCCGAGGAGCTCTGGCAGAAGCTCGGAGCCGGGGCCGATGCTGGTGGTGAGGGCAGCATCCACCGCCAGCGCTGGCCGGTGGCCGATCCCACGGCGCTGGTGCGGGACACGATCCCCCTGGTGATTCAGGTGAAGGGCAAAGTGCGTGGTTCGCTGGATGTGCCGGCTGACGCCGACAGCGCCACCCTTGAACGGTTGGCCCTCGCCAGCGACATCGCCTTGAAGTGGCTGGAGGGCCAACCGCCGCGCCGGGTGATTGTGGTGCCTGGCAAACTCGTCAACCTGGTGCCCTGAACCACCCATGGGTCCTGATGATCCGCGTCGCAACGCCTTGATTGCGTCCTTGCGCCTTCGCTATGCCGCCGCCCATGCCGAGGACAATGCCGAGGCCAAACAGGCCTTGTTCAAGGAAGCCGTCTATTTGAACATCGCCCCCGAACTGTTGATCCAGCCCGAGTCTGATGGGCCAACCCCGCCCCCAAGACATGAAGCGTGACGGGATGGTCGCCCGTGAGGGTCCTGCCGCTGATTGCAGCATTCATCAGGTGATTGCCCCATCCATCTGACGCAGGCACTGGGCCAGAGCTTGGCGTTGCTCAAGAAAGGGAGATGAGATGCGTAGGCCCATGATGTCGCTGTGATCAAGATCAACTTTGAGGCTGTGGATGATCCGACCGGGCCGTGGCGCCAAAACGTGAATCTGTTGGGCCAGGAGCAAGGCTTCATCAATGTCGTGGGTGATCAACAGGACTGAAAGCCCCGTTGTTTGCCAGAGTTGGTAGAGAAATTCCTGCATCGATTCACGAATCTGCAGGTCAAGGGCCCCAAAGGGTTCGTCGAGTAAGAGCAACTTCGGCTGCGCCGCCAGGGCCCTGGCAATGGCGATCCGCTGTTGCATGCCTCCGGAGAGTTCACGGGGCAGTTTGGCGCCGGCATCACGAAGGCCCACCACTTCGAGGAAATAATTGGTGCGTTCGCGAACTTCGGAACGGGGTAGACGCTGCAACTCCATTCCAAAAGCTACATTCTGGGCGGCGGTAAGCCATGGATAGAGGCTGTATTTTTGAAAGACCATGCCACGATCTGAACCTGGACCACGCACAGGTTGGCCATCCAGAGTGATCTGGCCACTGCTGGGAAACTCCAGCCCCGCCACCAGTCTCATGACGGTGGACTTGCCGGAACCCGAGCTGCCAAGCAGCGCCACAAACTGACCTGTACGAATACTGAAATTGATCCGATCAAGCACCAGATCACTTGGTTTGGATTGGGAATAGTGCTTGCAAACGTCCTTGAGAATCAGCTCCATGGCAGTATCTTCATTGGGCCCAGGCGCAACGGCGGCGCATCAACAGTCGAAATGCGAGATCGATGGCGAGCCCAATCAAGCCAATCACAATCAGACCGAGAAAAATTTGATCGGTGCGTAGAAATCTCTGAGCCAGGCTGATACGTTTTCCCAAGCCATCTTCGGCGGCCACCAATTCGGCAACAATCACTAAATTCCAGGCGGCAGCCATATTGACGCGAAAGGCATCTAGAACTTGAGGCATGATATAGGGGGCAATCACACGGGTCAGCAAATCCCTGCGCCGTCCGCCCAGGGTCAAGGCAGTTTCCAGTAATTCATGCGGCACAAATTTGACCGCATCCATGATCATTAAGGTATTGAAAAAAAGAGTGCCAATAAAAATCAGTAGAACTTTTGGAAGTTCGTCAACGCCAAAGTAGATGATCAAAAGAGGAATGAATGCCGGTGCAGGCATGTAGCGCAGCAGGGCCAACAGGGGCTCCAGAAGCCGACTGATGTTGGCATTGGCTCCCATGGCGATTCCCAGGGGGATCGCCACCAGGGCGGAGAGCGCAAAACCAGCAAAAACACGCCTGACGCTGGCCACGAGGTCGGCGACCAGCTGACCCTGGGCCAGTTCTTCCTGCCCGGCCGCCCAGACCGCGGCTGGACCCGGCAAGAACAGTCGATCCACGACGCCGAGGCTGGCGAGGGCCGTCCAGAGCCCAAAAACGATCAGGATCCCCAGCAGACCAAGACTCCAGGGATGGAGCAGTGGGTGACTCCAACCCTGGCTCGACCATGGTCTGGGTGACATCACGGAACCGCCTCCACGAATTGGGGCTGGAGCAGGCCCTCCAGCCGGGGTGGTGTCTTTGCCATCCCGATCGCCTTGAGGAAGCCGCTGATCTGCTGGGCGGCGTAGGGCAGGGAGGTCATCGTGGTGCCGGGCCGGAACGCCTGGCGGTTCTCGGACAGGCTGTAGATCGTCGTTCCGGCGTCATACACCTTGTAATCCGCTTCGCTGACCCCGGCTCGCTTCGAGAGGATGGTTAGGGATGGGGCTGGATTGGCCTTGATCTCTTGAAGGGTGGCAAACCAGGTGTTGACGATTTTTTGCACCTTTTCGGGATGCTGCTTGACGAACTCGCTACGACAGACCAGATGGTCGCTGATGGCGCCGGGGAAATCCTTGGAACTGAATAGGGCCTTGCTGCCAGACCGTTTCAGGGCTTGGGTGGTGAAGGGGGCAAAGACACCGACCGCATCCACCTTGCCGGCGACGAAAGCCGCCGCCGCCGCTCCGGTTTCAAGCGGGACAAAGGTGATGTCGGACGCTGAGAGTCTTGCCTTACTGAGCCCAAGCAGCAAGAGATAGTGATCAACGGTGCCCTCTTCCGCCGCCACCTTTTTGCCCTTGAGATCCTGCACGCTGTTGATGCCTGGAGCCGCGATGATCTGGTCGTTGCCTGTGGAGATGTCGTTGGTGAGCACCACCTGTAAATCAGCACCACCGGCCATGGAGCTGAGTGTGTCATTGAGGGTCTGGCTGTTGCAATCCAGCTGGCCAGCGTTCAGGGCATTGATGGAATCGAGATAGCCATCAAACCAGATCAATTTGACGGGAACTCCGGCTGAGCTGAATAATCCCTTCTCTTCACTGACTTTCCAGGGGAACCAGCCCGGCCAGGCGCTATAGCCAATCCGCACCGGTGGATCGGCGGGGACGCTCTTGCCACAACCGCCCAATGACGCGGCGATCAGGCTGAGGGCCAGCAAGGCGGAAAGCCGTTGCCGCTGGCGTTGACCGGTGCAAGAAGGATCCATGCTGATTCAGCTCGAAACGGGTGAGAATGAAACGAGAGGTCTGGCGGTGTCAGGAGACGGCCGGCTCCAGAGCGCTGCTTGGGAGCTGGGACCGAAAGCCTTGGGCATGTCCCTGGCGCTGTTGACGCAGCCATTCGTGCCAGGCATCTAACCCCGCACCAGTGGAGGCGGAAACCCGGATAACGGCACAGAAAGGGTTGACTTGGCGGATGTGATTTTCGAGGCGTTCAACATCGATGGATAGATAGGGAATCAGGTCCGTCTTTGTGATCAATACGCAATCAGCTTCTCTGAACATCACTGGATACTTGAGTGGTTTGTCTTCGCCTTCGGTAACACTCAAGAGGGCGACTTTGAGGTGCTCTCCGACTTCAAATTCGGCGGGGCAGACAAGATTGCCTACATTTTCAATCCAGAGCAGGTCAAGATCGGCGGGTTCAAGTCGCGCTGCCAGAAGTTTCAGACCGCCTTTGACCATGCTGGCATCGAGGTGACAGGCGCGCCCCGTGGTGATGGGAATCACAGGAAGTCCTACGGCCTCGAGTCTCTCGGCATCGAGTTGGGTGGTCATGTCACCCTCCAGAACGGCCATGCGGAATTCGCAGGCCAATTCAGCTAGAGAACGTTCCAGCAGAGAGGTTTTGCCGGCTCCAGGACTGCTCATGATGTTGAGGCAAAGCAGTTGCCAAGCATCAAAATGTTCGCGGTTATGGTCGGCTTGGTGTTGATTGGCCGCTAATAAATTGAGGCCAATTGTGTCTTCCAGGGGCATGTGCATGGCACTCAGGCAAAGGTGTAATCAACACTGCGAATTCGCAGTTCACGGCCACTGATGATCTCCTCCATTGGATGGCCGCAGCAGGGAGATCGATAGCCGTCTTCTGGTTTGGGTTGGTAATCATTTTTGCAAACGATGCAGCGCCCGATCAGGGGTACTGCCTCGATCGCTAAGCGCGCGCCTCGTAGCCAACTCTCGCTGATCGCCGCATCCCATGTGAACACCAATTGATCAGGTTCAACACAGGTGAAGGCACCAACTTCAAGGTGAACAGTCTGGACAAGTGGAGCCTTAGGGGCGTGGCCATGCTTCCATTCGTGCAGAGAAGCCAATAGGGCCCGTGTCATGTCGATTTCATGCATGGGTTATCTCCACTTCTGATCCACTGCCATATTGGCTTGCTTATGGATCCAGTCGGGTGTTGTTTTTCGTGGTAATTGGCCACTGACAACAAGATGGGCCATGGTGTCGCAGATAACGCGGGTCGCCATCAATGACGTCATGTCGCTGATGTCATAGGGGGGGGAAACCTCCACCACCTCAAGCCCGCAGACCGGCACATTGCGTACAATCAATTCCAACAGTTTCAAAGCCTCACGAGGCAGCAGACCGCCTGGTTCAGGCCATCCTGTTCCCGGAACAAAGCCGGCGTCAATGCAGTCGATATCAAAGGAGATATAAACACAATCGGTGCCATCGGTGGCCCGCTCAATCGCATAACGAGCCGCCGCCTCCAGACCCATGTCGCAGATGTCGGTGACGGTGAGGATATTGGTGCCGCGCTCACGGCAGACCTTGACTCCTTCGCGCGGAACCTGCCAGCCGCCGATGCCAAGTTGAACCAGATTTTTGGCCGGGGCATTTTCCATGTTTGTGGCATGGAACCAGGGGGTGGTGTGCATGCGTTCATCCAGGTCAATTTCCTGGGTGTCCACATGGCGATCAAAGTGGATAATGCCAACCTTTTTATCGCCTAGATGGCGACATACCCCCCGTAGGGTTGGAAAACCGATGGAATGATCCCCCCCGAGGATGATTGGAAAGGCTCCACTGGCAAAGACATGGGCAACACCTTTGGAGATTTGGTCAAAACTCTTTTCATTGTTGGCTGGAATCGTAAAAATATCGCCCACGTCGCACAGTCGGATCTGCTCGCGCAGATCAACACCCATTTCATAGTTGTAAGGGGTGTACAAAGCTGAGATTCGGCGAATCCCCTGGGGCCCGAAGCGTGTTCCAGGACGGTACGTTGTGCCGCTGTCGTGGGGGACTCCGAGAATCGCCACATCGAACTCACCAACTCGGTGCACATCTTCAATGTATGGGGCCTTCATGAACGTATTGATGCCCGCATAGTGGGGTAATTCGCCCCGCGAAAACGTAGAGATGCGCCGATCAACAATGCTCTCGGCGGCCTCAAGGCCGTAGCGCAATCCCTGGTCGACCTCCTGTTGCCAGCCGGTCAGTGGCAGGCGTTGCTCAAGCTCCAGAGCCCTGCTGGCCTCTGTGCGAGGGGGTTGATCCGATGGGCCTGTTGGGGCTGAACGCTCAAAAGGTTCGGGAGTGGGGGACTCCTTGGAGGTGGCCATGGGGGAGGTTGTTGGAGAAGCGGCCTCCCGGGCTTTTGTCCCTCCGTGTCACCAGCAGAGCCAGTGGATTTCTCTTGGACCAGCATTTCGATGAAGTCATCGAAACCGGAACCCTAGAAATCTTTTCCGCACAGCAATTGTGCGGGATTTGAATCGGGCCTTTGGCATCAATGACTACACAATCGTTGTTTGCCTGGCCAAAAGGTCCTCGGGCTTCGTCCCAGTGTCGGTGCTCCCTTCATGCGGCCAGCTGCCAGGTAAGGATCTCCCAAATCGGGTGATCTACGCGCTTGAGCCCATCGCCTCGGCCTAGAACCGTTCCTCGCTGATCAGATGCGGCACCCGGCCTACCCTGCCGCCCGAAAGCGGAGGTCCCGCGGATGGCCCCAGTCCCCACTGGCCGCGAGCCCGCGGTGATTGTGACAGAGATGGCGCAGGATCCAGAAGAGCGGTTCAGGGCTGTCCAATCCCAGGGCAACCGCCAGGTCGTCCAGGCTGCGCTCCTGGCCGTCGGCGAGCAGCCCCTCCAGCCGGGCCTGCAGTTCCAGGATCTCTGCGGCGGCCTTTTTGCCGGCCTCCACGCCCGGTTGGTGATAAGCGTTGATGTTGACCAGTTCGCCGTAGAGACCTACGGCCCGCTCGAACAGAGCGATCAGGGCGCCGAGGGCGCGGGCGTCAAAGCGTTCGATACTGATCGTCAGGTTCTGACGGCCGCCTTCGCTGAGGGCCGAGCGGGTGCCCTGCAGGAAGCCGGAGAGGGCGTCGCCAGGATTTTCATCCTTGAGGGTTTGAATCGAATCCGGGTCCTCCAGGGCCTCAATGAAGACCACAAAGAAATTGTCCAGACCGTCGCGCAGTTGCTGGACATAAGCGTGCTGATCGGTGGATCCCTTGTTGCCGTAAACGGCAAGACCCTGGTGAACGATGGCCCCATCGCGATCCAGTTTCTTGCCGAGAGATTCCATCACCAATTGCTGAAGGTAGCGACTGAAGACCTCAAGTCGATCTCTGTACGGCAGCACGACCATGTCCCGTCTGCCCCGGCCGTCGCCGGCGGCATACCAGCAGGCGGCCAGGAGAGCGGCCGGATTGGCCCGAACCTCAGGCCGTCGGGTGAGGCGATCCATCGCCGCCGCACCGGCCAGAAAGCCTCGCAGGTCGGCGTCGATCAGGGCTGCGGGCAGCAGTCCGACGGCCCCCGTGATGCTCGTACGCCCCCCCACCCAATCGGGCAGGTCGAAACGGGCCAGCCAGTGTTCCCTCTCGGCGAGCTGATCCAGTTGGCTGCCGGCCATCGTGATGGCCACAGCCTGGCCCGCCCAGGTGCCACCGAGGGCCTCGATGCGGGCCCGGGCCTGCTCCATGCCGATGCGGGGTTCCGGCGTGCCGCCCGATTTGCTGACGACTACCACCAAGGTGGTGCGCAGCCTTTCGCCCAGGGAGTCAAGGGTGGTGGCAAACCCCTGGGGGTCGACGTTGTCAAACAGATGAAAAGGAAGGCCCCGATGGGGTTGCTGCAGGGCCCGGATCATCAACAGAGGTCCCAGGCCGGATCCGCCGATGCCGATCCACAGCACATCGGTGAAGGGGCTGCCGTTGGGGGCGATGGGAGCTCCTGAGCGAACTCCGGCGCCGAAGGCCTCCAGTTGGTCGATCTCTGCGGCGATGCGGGCTCCGGCGGCGGTATCAGGGGCCAGCCCGGGATCCCGCAGCCAGTAATGACCCACCTGCCGGCCCTCATCGGGATTGGCGATGGCGCCGGCCTCAAGGCGCTCCATGGCCTCAAAGGCCTGGGCCATGGGTTTGGCCAGGGTGTCGAGAGTGGCCTCTTCCAGCCCCATGCGGCTGGCATCAAGCCAGAAGCCGAGGGACTGGTCATGCCAGATCAACTGGCAGAAACGCTCCCAGAGAGCCTTCGGATCATGGCCATTCAACGTCGGAAGCGATGTCATGGCCCCTGAGGACGTCTTGGCGAGCCGTCGAACCGTATCCAGGCAACGGGTCCAACGGCAAGCGAACGAGTCGAACTGCGTGGGGGGACAGACACAAGACCGCGTAAACCGCCCTTGGACTTGTGTGAAAAAGCCTTAAGAATGGCGAGATCCTTCCCTGATTCGCCCGGGTGTCCCCACCAGTGCCATTGAGCGGATCCCCACTTCAACTCCTGAAGCGTGCGCCCAGATCCATGGGTTTACGCCGAGCCGGGCCTGACAGCGCATCACGCACGCGCCCCGGGGCTCTGCTGGCTATTGCGATGCTTGCCCTGGGGGCGGAAGTCCTCCTGTTGACGCCCCTGCAGGCCTGGCGCGCTTCCCTGAAGGCCTCCGCCGCCCCTGCAGCCACGGTGCCGGGCTCGTTATCGGCTCGACTGCCAAGTAGTGAGGGCTTGCGGCCCGACCCGATCGATTTTTCCAAGGAAGAACTCAGGGAGCTCAACCGCCGTTTCGGCGTCCATGGTCCCCAGCCCGCCCTGGCCCAGCTCTTCACCGAGGGACTGGATCAATTGGTGCCCCTCCGCAACCACACCCTAGGCCGATTGGATGATCTTCGGCCCTTGATCATCGCCCACAGCCGCAGGCAGGGGATCAATCCCATGTTGGTGGCTGCGGTGCTCTACGACGAACTGCAACATGCCAAACCCGGTGAGGACAATCCCATCGCCGTCCGTTCTGGCTTGTTCAACACCCAGGGGCCGGCCCAGCTGGGTTTTGAGGAAATGGTCAAGCAGGGTCAGCTTTCCGCCCAGGTCAGCCCCGAGCAGATCACGGAAGCCCGCCTACAGCTCCTAGATCCGGATCGCAATGTTGAGTTGCTCGTTGGCAAATTCGCCCGTCTCAGTCGGGCTCTGGGTCTGCCGCGTAACAAGGTGCTGATGGCCAGCGAGTCGTCTGTGGACGCCAAGGCCCTGGCCACGCTGGCCTATCTGCACAATGGCAAGCTTGATTATCCGGGTCGGGTTCTGCGTTACATGCAGGATCCAGCCTTGCATGCGCTCATCTATGGCAGGCGTTCTTCGCCGATCAGTCCCCTGATTTGACTCCTATGAGTGTAGTCGTTGAATGTCGATTGAATGGCGATCTAGAAGCAGTGGCCCAAATGTAATTGGCACTGAATTGAGGTCACCTCAATAAAACATCTTGAGCCTTGGTTGTGACAGGGGAAACGGATAAGAATCGCTTTTGAGCAAGTAGCAACGATGCGATTGTTGGTTGGCGCTATTCTAGACGCCCAAGCATTACTCCTGCTGAATCATCGATCAATCCAGTGCATTCAGGGACAATGCTTGTATAATACAGTGGTGAAGGGATGTTCAACAAAGAACATCAAGGGCTACAAGTCTTTGCTTAAGTTGTTGCCAATCAAAGCTGCGCGGATCAGCCCTTTCACCGCCGAGGTCAACATAGCGGTGGGTGGTGATGTTTTCGGCAGGAATGTCATACTTCTGCATCCAGTCGGCCAGCACTAATGCCAGCGAATCGTATTGAGCCTGGCTGTAACCACTGTGGCGAGGAGCTTCATTCTCGCCGTCAATGGGGGTTTCAAGGCTCAGATGCAGGGCAAAATTGTTGATGGAGCCTCCCACATTGCGGTTGGTGATGACCCATTCACCATCGAAGGCCGAATAGCCAGCTCCAAAAGCACGCTTGGCGGGATCAAGAGCTTGAATGATGCGACCATCCTCGCCGATGAGCACGTGATAGCTCACCTGGTCATCATCACGGGGATGGGGAGTAACGAAGGTGTTGAGCGCTGAATTCAACCCATACACGGTTTCATGGAGCACCACCACCCTTGGGCTGGGGTCGACCCGATTGCCGTAGGCATCAAGTTTCTGGCGATCACCAAAATTGGAACCATGGATCTTGACCCGCTGCACCCGTTGCGGCAGCTGAGTGTATTGCTGTCTCAGTCGCGTTTGAGCTGCGGGATCCGGGGCGACGCAGGCATCGGTCAGGGGCGATCGCCAGGCGACATGGGGGGGAGGCTGGGGCGCTGGCTTTTGGGAGCCCGTGGGGGCGGGACGGCCCTGCCGCACGTCATCCAGAATTTCCAGCAAGGAGGGGTTCTGGCCACTGGGACTGGGGGAGGTCATCAGACCCCGGGCCAACCAGAGCACCAAGCCAGCACAAAAGACACTGGCTCCGGCGAGGGCCATCAGCAGCGGCGAGAACCTGGGGTTCATGGCACCAAGGCAAGCCACTCGCGCCGGCGTTGCAGCGCAGCGTCGGAAGCGCCCGGATCCGGCTGCAACACGAACTGGGCCACGGCGGGGGGGCCAGACTCGAGAACAGTCTGGCGGATTTGGCCATCACGAGAGAAGAGAATCTCCAGGGATTCGCCTTCCTGGGCTCTCTCCACCAGCAGGGTATTGAGCTCATTTTCCACCATCACGCGGCGGCCGTCGATGGCCAATAGCTCATCACCCACCTGCAAGCCAGATCGCTGGGCGGGGCCATCGCGCAGGACCGTTTTGATTCGCAAGCTGGCAGGGCTGGAGGGCTCAAGCTGCCATCCAGCCGAAGGATGGGAAGCGTTGATCGTGATCAAGCTCAATCCCACATCCCCGAGATAGGTCTCAACAGGGGGATCCTGACGACTTTCCAGCCAAAATGGTAAAAGGGTGGACAGATCTGAGGCATGGTCTGAGAAAGCCGCGATCAGATCGGCCTCCCCGTACCCCCGTCCCAGGCGACCATGGCTGGCCCACAACTGGCGTAGCACCGAGCTCAGGGCTGCCCCATGGCGGCGTAGATGCAGATCGAGAACCAGGGCGAGCACAGCCCCCTTGAGGTAGTAACTGATCTGATTGTCACTGGAATAGGCATCCTGCCGGTAAAGTTTGACCCAAGCTTCTTCGCTGCTTTGTCGCAGGCTCTGCACGAAGCGGCCGGGGGTGCGGAAATAGCGACAGAGATCCTCGCCCAGGTCGCTCAGCACCTCCGCCTCACTGCTGAGGCCGGCGAGTTGGGGCAACAGCAGGTCGTAGTAGCTGGTGATTCCCTCCACGAACCAGAGGGTGGGCACGATGACCGGGCCGTCATAGGCAATGGGCCAGAGGGGGGCTGGCCGCAGGCGGCGCCCATTCCATTGATGCAGATATTCGTGGGCCACGAGTTGGAGCAGCTTGCGTTTTCCCTTGGGCGTGGCCAGGGAACGGCGGCCATAGATCAAGACGCAGCTGTTGTCATGCTCAAGACCGCCATAGCCCTGCTCAAGCAGGTGCAGCACCAGCAGATAGAACTCCGCCGGGGGCGCAGCCGCACCCATCAGTTGACAGCAGGCCTGACAGACCGCGCTCACCTGCTCCAACCAGTCGGGTGAATCAATGGCGGGATCCTGCCCCCAGCTCACCCAGCGGTGGGGCACGCCAGCCACCGCGAAGGGACGGGCCGTCATCAGGCCCACCTCCACAGGGCTGTCCACCAGTTGGTCGTAATCGCCGGCCAGCCAGCCACCACGTCCATCCTCAGGCAGGGGCACGAACGCCTGCCAATCCTCGGGCAGTTGCAGCTCAAGGCCGTGGGGATTCCAACGTTGGCCGTCGATTTGCATGGCCACCTGGGCCAGCGCCAAAAACCCGTGATCGATTTGCAGGTGAGAGGTGCGCACGCTGTATTCGACAGCCAGGATGCGATAAGTGAGGCTGAGGGGGGCGAGGTCCACCAAGCTGGCCCGCCAGTGGGCGGGACCCATACGCCTCAAGGGGATTTCGTTGTCTGCCTGCCTCAGGCTCAGATTTTCGAGGGTGCGAACGTAATCACGAATCAGATAGGAGCCCGGGGTCCAGGCGGGCAGGCGAAGGTTTAAGACCTTTTGCTCGGGTGTGAAATCAAGCCGGACGCCCACCAGATGGCTCTGGGGTTGGCGTAGATCCAGGCTGAGCCGCGGAGCCGCAGCAGCCTCAAGCATGGAACTCGAGCATGGCCATGGGCAGGGCACTGGCAGCCTCCTGGAGGGCCTGGCGGGCGGCGTAGGCCCGGGTGATGCGGCCGAGCAGGGTGGGCAACGTCAGCGAGCGGCTCAGCTGCTGCAGGTCGCCCACTAGGGCGAGGGAGCCATCGGCAGAGCGCTGCCAACCCAGCCGCTGGCCCCCCTCCAGCTGGACCGAGATCAGCACCGGCTGGCGTTCTTCGGCAAAACCTGGCAGCTCTGTGGTGGATTCGGCGTGCAGACCTACCGAAGCAAGCGCCTGGCGCAGGATGTCGGCATCCCGCAGCACGGTTGGCAGAATCGAGAGATGGGACATGGGCTTGGAGGGGCGACGCATGCCGATTGGGCTTGAAACTAGCCAATTACCCGCGGCGATTCAGTGGCCAACGCCACAACCATGGCCCCAGCACGGCGGCCCGTTGCGGTTGGGGGTGATGGCCTCCGGGGCAGGAAGCAATTTTGAGGCCTTGGTGCTGGCCTGCCGCCAGGGGCCCCTGGATGCCAGCGTCGAACTGCTGGTGGTCAATCGGGGCGATTGCGGCGCCCGGGGGCGGGCCGAGCGACTGGGGGTGCCAAGCCAGTTGATCGAGCACCAGCGTCACCCCAGCCGGGAAGCTCTCGACAAGGCCCTGATCACCGCCTTCCAGGCCCGAGCGGTGGACCTGGTGGTGATGGCCGGTTGGATGCGCATCGTCACCCCGGTGTTGATCGAGGCGTTTCCGCAGCGGTTGCTGAACATCCATCCCTCGCTGCTGCCCAGTTTTCGCGGCCTCGATGCGGTGGGCCAGGCCCTGGCCGCAGGGGTGAGCCTCAGCGGCTGCACCGCCCACCTGGTGGCCGCCGAGGTGGATTCTGGACCGATCCTGGCGCAGGCGGCCGTGCCGGTGCTGGCCTCCGACACCGCCGCCAGCCTGGCGGCCCGCATCCAGATCCAGGAACATCGCATCCTGCCCTTGGCCGTGGCCCTGGCCGCCGCGCGGCTGGGGTCTCAGGGGTAGAACGGCAACAGCGGCAAGCCCGTGCCGGGCGGCAGCCCCGCCATCAGGTTGAGGCACTGGACGCCCTGGCCGGCCTGGCCCTTGATCAGGTTGTCGATGGCGCTCATCACGATCAGCTGGCCCGTGCGCCGATCCACCTGCACCGACAGCAGGGCGCGGTTGGTGTTGCGCACCCATTTGGTGGAGGGGTAGGTGCCGACCGGCAACACATCCACGCTGCTGCTGTGGCGGTAGGCGGCCTGCAGCAGCGTCGTGCAGTCATCGGCTGTGAGACCCGGATCTCCAAGGCGGGCATAGACGGTGGCCAGCAGCCCCCGCACCATCGGCATCAGGTGGGGGCTGAACTGGAGCGCCACCGGGTGCCCGACCACCTGGGAGGCCATCTGCTCGATCTCACTGGTATGGCGGTGGCCGACGACGCCGTAGGGCGCCACGGCCTCGGCCGCCTCTGCCAGCAACAGGTGCTCCTTGGCGGCCCTGCCGCCCCCTGAGGTGCCGCTCTTGGCATCAATGATGATGCCCGCCGGTTCAATCAAGCCCTGATTCAGGAAGGGCAGCAGGGCCAGCAGGCTGGCGGTGGGGAAGCAGCCGGGAGCGGCGACCAGGCGTGCGGTGCGGATGCGCTCCTCGTCCCACTCCACCAGCCCATAGACCGCCTCCTGGCAGAGATCGTCGTCTTGGCGGGGGGTCTCCCGGGCCTCACTCGCATACACCTCCTGCCATTGGGCCAACGAGCGATAGCGGTAGTCCGCCGAGAGATCCACCACCCTCACCCCGAGCTGCAACAGCTCGGGCACCAGCCGAGCGGCCAGACCGTTGGGCAGGCTGAGCACCGCCAGATCGGCTGCGGCGGCGATTGCCTCCGGTTCCGGGGCTCGCACCACCGGATCCCCCTCCAGGGGCAGAAACGGATTGATCTCACTCCAGCGGCGGCCCCGGCTGCGTTCTCCCCCCAGAAAGCTGACCGAGAAATGGGGGTGATCGGCCAGCAGGCGCAGGGTCTGCAGACCGCCGTAACCGCTCGCGCCGATGACCGCAATACGTTTGTCTGCCGCCATGCCAGGCACGGAAAGACGTGGATCGTAATGGTCTTGCCGGGGCTGTCCCCTTGCATGGCGGTGGGCCCTCCGCACGCCCCTCGCCATCGCCCCGCAATGACGCCCGTCATGGCGCTGGCCAAAGGCCTTGGCCATAGCGGGTTGGGGCCAACCAAGGTCTAGGCTGTAAGGGTGATCTGCCCAGATCCCCTGGCCTTCACCCAAGTTGAACGGACGGAACACGCCGCCCCCGCCCTTCAGGACCCCGACGTCAACGGCGTGACGGTTCGTTTCGATGCCATCGCCGATGCCTTGGCGGCCATTCGCAACGGCGAATCGATTGTTGTTGTCGACGATGAAAATCGCGAGAACGAGGGCGATTTGATCTGCGCGGCCCAGTTCGCCACGCCCCAGCAGATCAATTTCATGGCCACCGAAGCCCGGGGCCTGATCTGCCTGGCCATGGAGGGTCAGCGCCTTGATGCCCTGGATCTGCCGCTGATGGTGGATCGCAACACCGACAGCAACCAGACCGCCTTCACCGTCAGCGTTGATGCCGGGCCCGAAAATGGCGTCAGCACAGGCATCTCCGCCGACGATCGGGCCCGCACGATCCAGGTGGCGATCCATCCGGGCAGTCGACCCGCCGACCTGCGCCGCCCTGGCCACATCTTTCCGTTACGTGCCCGTGATGGGGGTGTGCTTAAGAGGGCTGGACACACCGAAGCCGCCGTGGATCTGGCCCGCCTGGCGGGCCTTTATCCGGCTGGGGTGATCTGCGAGATCCAGAACCATGACGGCTCGATGGCCCGCTTGCCCCAGCTGGTGGACTACGCCAGGCACCACGGGCTGCGCTTGATCTCGATTGCCGATCTGATTCGCTATCGCCTGGACACCGAGCGCTTCGTGCGCCGCCAGGCCGAAGCCAGCCTGCCCAGCGCCTTCGGCAGCTTCCGGGCGATCGGCTACCGCAACGAACTGGACGGCAGCGAGCATGTGGCCATCGTCAAGGGCCATCCCGAACAGGCCCCGGGGGCCGTGCTGGTGCGCGTCCATTCCGAGTGCCTCACCGGCGATGCGTTCGGATCGTTGCGCTGCGATTGTCGGCCCCAGCTGGAGGCCGCCCTGCGTCTGATTGAACAGGCCGGTGAGGGGGTGGTGGTGTATTTGCGCCAGGAGGGGCGAGGCATTGGCTTGGTCAACAAACTCAAGGCCTACAGCCTCCAGGATGGCGGCCTGGACACCGTGGAAGCCAATGAGCATCTCGGCTTTGCCGCTGATCTGCGCAATTACGGGGTCGGGGCCCAGATCCTCAGCGATCTGGGTATTCAGCGCCTCAGGCTGATCACCAACAACCCCCGCAAGATCGCCGGCTTGGGCGGTTATGGCCTGGAGGTCGTCGATCGGGTGCCCCTGGTGATGGATCCCGGCGACCACAACGCCGCCTATTTGCAGGTCAAACGGCTCAAACTGGGCCATCTCATCGGTGAGCCCTCCGGAGCTGCCGGGGAACCCCAGACCCCGCAGGAGCCCCATGGTCTCAGCGCCGTTCTGGCCTGGGATGGTGGATCCGCCGCCACGCCAAGGGCCCTGGCTGAGCAGGTTGAGGGGTTGCGCCAGTGGGCCGAACAGCGGCGCCTGCTGCTCAACGAGGAGGAGCATCCGCGACTTCTGGCCCTGCTCGAACAGCCTCGCTTGGCCCTGTTGCTGGCCGCTTGCGAAAATCGTCAACTCACGGCCGCCGACCTGGCCGGAGCCCTGGGAGTGATGGCCCAATGGTCGGCCACAGCCTCGGTGGCCTTGCTGCTCGCTCCCGATGCGCAACGGCGCAGCCACCCCAGTGCCGATCTCGAACCGGAGCGCCGCCGCTTGAGCGAACTGCGGCCCATCCCCGGCGCGGACGCGTGCCCGTTGCTCAACCTCAACGCCGGCGCCTTCATCCGTTGGTCCTAGGCAGGGCTTTTGCGGGTTGTTGTGCGGTTGGGTTGAGGCGGAGAGAAACCCAAGTATTTCGCAGTTTCCAGCAGCTCCTAGTCGTGCCTTGTGTGGAGTCTTGTCAGTTCAGCATCAAAGGGATCTTCCCTGCAGATCTATTCCCAGGTGCATTTGAACAACCGCGCCTTTGAATGAGAATAGTGATGGACTTGCGGTACATCACACTAGGGCCTGCAGGGAAAACAATTTCTAGGAGCAATCTGACGGACGACCTGGGAGCTCCAGAACATCCCTAACGCTGGAGACGATTACGCCTCAATCTTGACGCTTTTGATGCGACTGCCATTTTTGAGTTTCAACACCACATCCAGGTCGCCGGTCTGGCCAAAGACCGTGTGCTGGCCATCGAGGTGGGGCTGGGCAGCGTGGCACAGGAAGAACTGACTGCCTCCAGTGTTCCTGCCGGCGTGGGCCATCGACAGGCTGCCGGCTTGATGTTTGTTGTTGTTGATTTCACAGGGGATCGTGTAACCAGGCCCCCCGGTGCCGGCCTGGCCCCGTGATCCTTCGCGGCTGTTGGGGCAGCCACCTTGGGCCATGAAGCCATCGATGACGCGATGGAAGCTCAGCCCGTCATAAAAACCTTCGTTGGCGAGCTTGACGAAATTGGCCACGGTGCCGGGGGCATCGGCATCGAAGAGCTCGAGTTTGATCGGGCCCGCTTCGGTGTCCATCAGGGCGGTGGTCATGGTTCATGGATGGGGGACTCTGATCCTGACAGCCGATCGGCGAAGGCCTGACTTACAGGGGGTCAGGATGTCTGCTTCACCAGACGGGCAGGGTCGCTTTTCTCACCCATCGGGCCATGGACCGATGGGAACCACGGCGCCCGCTACGGCTACCGCCCGGGCCTTTGCAAAGCAGGACCCAATGGTTGGGTGGCCAGCGACAAGGGTCCCGGTCCCGCCCAGGGGGGTGGCAAGGAACAGCGCCTCTGGGTTGTGGTGCCCGCCGATCGGCGCGAAGGCGGTTGATGCGGCTGGGTTGTCGCCCTGGATCCTTTGCAGTCAGGCCCATCCGAACGGTCGAGGCTGGTGGTATCGGGAGACCGCGAGCAGGCCTGCGGGCCCACTAAAGGCCCATGTGAAGCCTGGGAGCTTCCCATCGCCCGCAGTGGTGCAGTAGAGAGGCACGACGTTTTCCAGCTCCACCATGGTCAGCAGTGCCAAAGCCGACCTTGCCACCGCCCGCCTCGGTGTCCTTGGGGGCAGTGGTCTCTATGCCATGGACGGCCTCGAGGATGTGCGGGAGCT
>JBEIVL010000048.1:0-11849 GCA_040373885.1 Aphanothece sp. | reverse complement strand
TGGGACTAAAACCGCAAGACCAGAGCCAACGGGGCCAAGACTTGCCTGAGCAGGACCATCGTTAGCGGCAGCCAAAGCATCATGATCGAGCCGGTCTTGACTTGACGGACCAGCGGCACCAGGACCTCGACCCATGGCCCCGGAACGCGTGTCTTGAGCCATCGCAGGCAAAGGCTGGGACGTAAGCCGCATCGGTTGGGCGTGACCCGATGTCATCGCCAACACCGCCAGAGCCCACCCGAGACAGCACCCAGTCCAGGACCCCAACCCCACCAGTCCCCCCTCTCAGCCCGCTCAGTTTGCCTCCATTGCTGCACTTCAGAAGTTGAAGGCTGCGACTCCGATTCAGCTTGCCAGCCAAAGCCAGCGCACAACCCCCACCGCCACTGCCGCCACGATCAAGGTCCACGCCCGCCATTGGGCCACCAACAACAACACAAGCCCCAAGGCAACAAGCCCCAAACCCCAGCCATCCACACCTGCGCCCGCCCCCCTTGGCCAGAGCACAGGGCCCGCCAGCAGCACCGCCAGGCTGGCGATGACCCCGCTCACCGCCGCCGTGATCGCCGTCAGGGGGGCCACCAAGCGAGGTTGGTCTCGGCTGGCCTCCACCAGCGGCGCCCCGATCAGGACGAAGGCGAAGGACGGCAGAAAGGTGAACCACACCACCACCAGCCCCGCCAGCCAGGCCAGGGTGAGCGAAGCACTGCTGTTCCAGCCCCCGAGGAACCCCACAAAGGCCACGACCATGATCAGGGGACCGGGGGTGGTCTCCCCCAAGGCCAGGCCATCGAGCATCTGCGCTGAAGACAGCCAGCCAAAGTCATGGACCGCTGCCTGGGTCACATAGGGGAGCACCGCGTAGGCGCCGCCAAAACTCAATAGGGCCACCCGGGTAAAGAAACGGGCCATCGTGGCCAAAAGCCCGTTCCAACCATCGAGCCAGGACAGCAGCCCCAGTGGTGCGCCCAGCGCCAGGGCCGCAACCAGCAGGCTCAGGGCAAAACGCCGTCGGCTGGGCCGGGCATGGAGGGGCGCTGGGGTGGCGTCGTCATGCAGAAATCCGCGATCAACAGTCTTTGGATGATGACCCGGGGGCACCCACCTGGAGTTGCCCGCTCCGGCGAGCCAGCTCGGCCTCAGGCGCCCCACCACAACCCCGGTGATCGCCGCCACGGCCAGCAGCCAGGGATAGGGCCACCTCAGAACAACCAGCGCCACAAACGCCGCCAAGGCCAACAGCCCCTGGAAGGGATGGCCGAGGGTGCGGCGCCCCACAGTCCAGCTGGCCTGCAGCACCAGGGCCAGGACGGCCGGTTTCAGGGCCCAGAACACCGAAACCAGCAGCGGCCAATGGCCCCACAAGGCATACACCGTGGCAAGACCGAGCAGCAGCAGCACCGACGGCAGCAAAAACAGGCCGCCGGCGATCAGACCGCCGGGGATGCCATGCATCAACCAGCCCAGATAGATGGCCAACTGGGTGGCCTCGGGACCGGGCAGCAACAGACAAACCTGGAGGGCATGCATGAAACGGCGCTCCGACAGCCAGCGACGCCGGCTGACCAATTCGTCAAACAGCAGGGCGATCTGGGCCGCCGGCCCACCGAAACTGATCCAGCCAAGCCGGAACCAGAATCTGGCCGCCTGCTGAATGGTCTCGGCAGCAACAGGACCCGGTGGGTTGGCCAAGGCCCTGCCAAGTCGCACCAATCAACAGTATGTCGAAAGCCGGTGCCCTTCTCCCAGGGAGAATGCCCCCATCCTTGCCAGGCCCCCATGGACATCGCCGAGGCCCTCATCGATGCCCTGCAGCAACGTCGAGTGCAAAGGGTCTATGGCGTCCCGGGCGATTACGTGCTGGGCCTGTTTGACCGGCTCGTGCATTCGCCCATTGAGGTCATCTGCACCGCCGGAGAGGAGGGAGCGGGCTTTGCCGCCGATGCCCACGCCCGCCTTTCGGGTCTGGGCGTGGCAGTGGTGACCTACGGCGTGGGCGCACTGAAACTCCTCAACCCAGTGGCCGGCGCCTATGCGGAGCGCTCCCCCCTGCTGGTGATCAGCGGGGCGCCGGGGGTGCGGGAGGCCGATGAGACCAGCCTGCTGCACCACATGATCCGGGCGAGCGACACCCAGCAACGCTTCTTCGCCGAGGTCTGCGCCGCCACCGCCCGCCTCGATTCGGGACGCACCGCCGCCGCTGAAATCACCAAGGTGTTGACCGCCATGGCGCGGGACTCGCGGCCCGGCTACCTCGAATTGCCCCGCGATTGCCTCAACCGGCCCCTGCCCTGGCCCCTGCCGGCACTGCCCGCGCCGGCGGGGCCGCCGGCGGTGTCCCCCCTGCAACGCCAGCGGGCCCTGGAAGTGCTGGAGTGGATGCGCAGCCGCCAGCGGCCGATTCTGCTGGCGGGCATCGAGCTGCATCGCTTCGGGCTGGAGACGGCCCTGCAGGAGGTTCTGGAGCGGGAAGGATGGCCCTTTGTGACGAGCCTCAGCGCCAAATCCCTGCTCAACGAACAGCATCCCCTCTTCCTGGGCATGTACGAGGGTGGGGCCAGCGCCGCCGATGTGCGCGAGCAGGTGGAAAGCAGTGACGGGCTGTTGATTCTGGGGATGCCGATGGCCGACCTCGACACCGGCATCTTCACGATGCGCCTCAACGCCGAGAGTCACGTGCGGGTCGAAATGGAGCGGGGCCTGTTTTGGTCTGAGGGGGATCTCGACAGTCTCGATCCGGCGGTGCTGCTGCAGGTGTGGCGCGAGGCGGCGGCCCCGGCGGGGCTGGCAGCGCAGGGGGCGGACGCCCCTGAGAGACTCAACGGCGAACGGCTCAACGGCACGTCCCTGCCGGCCACAACGCAGGCGGTCTTCAAGGCAGAGGTCAACACTCCGATCCGGGTGCGGCGCCTGGTGGCGGCCATCAATACGGTGCTGCGTCCGGACACGGTTCTGCTGGCTGATCCCGGGGATGCCCTCTTTGCCGCCGCCGATCTGCGCATGGCCGCCGCCAGCGACTTCCTCTCCTGCGCCTACTGGGCCTCCATGGGCTTCGCCCTGCCGGGCGCCATCGGCGCCTGGGGCTCCGCCTCGCCCGACGCGCCCAGACGCCCGTTGGTGCTGCTGGGCGATGGGGCCCTTTTGATGAGCGCCATCGAACTGGCCACCCTGGCCCGGTACTCCATTCCCGCTTTGGTGGTGGTGTTGGACAACGGCGGTTATGGCACCGAACGGCCCATGCTCGATGGACCCTTCAACGACATCCAACCCGTGGACCATGTCGCCCTGGCCGGCTCGATGGGATTCAAAACGGCGCGGCGCGTGCAGCTGGAGCAGGACCTGGAATTGGCCCTGGCCGAACTGATGGCCATCGACGACGGGCCGACCCTGCTGAGTGTCGCCTTGCCCAAGGACGATGCCTCGGATGTGCTGCGCAATCTCACCGCCGCCCTGGCCCAACGGGTCAACGCCCGTGAAGGTTGAACAAGAGGGCTGAGGAGGTCCAGGTTTCTTCTGGCCCATCAGCCCAGGCTTTGGCGGACGATCTCGCTGAGCTTGCCGGCTTCCAGCACGTAGGCGTCATGGCCGAGCTGGCTCTCCAGGGTCGTCGCGGTGACGCCACTGCGCAGGCCCGCGGCCAACTCCTGCTGGCGGCGGGCGAGCGGGGGAAAGGGGTGTCCCCATTGGAGCTGTGGATCGGGCCAGAGAAGTCATCAGCGCTTGTCCTGGAACAACTGATCCCAGAGGCCCCCCCTGGCGAAGAAGGTCTGGTCGATGGCCTTCCAGCCCCCGAAACTGGCGGCGTCAAAGAGGGTCTTGACGGGAGCAAAGCGCGAGCTCACCTGGCTCCAGACCTGGGCGTTGACGGGACGGAACCCCTCTTCGGCAAAAATCTGCTGGGCCTCTTCGGAGCTGAGGTAACGGGCCAGGGCTTCGGCGGCGGGACGGTTGCCATGGCGATCGACATTGCGATCGACGATGACGACCGGCGCCTCAATGCGCACGTTGACCTCAGGGACGACAAACTTGCTTTTGAGTTCACCGACCTTGGTGGCCTGGATGGCTTCGTTTTCGTAATTGAGCAACACATCCCCCTGGCCGCGCTTGAGAAAGGTATCGGTGGCTTCGCGGGCATCCTTGGGCAGATTGTCGACTTTGCGATAGACCGATGTCACGAAGTCCTTGGCCTGGGCCTCACTGCCACCGGTGCGCGCCACCGAGCCCCAGAGGCCCAGGAAATTCCAACGGGCACCGCCGGAGGTCTTGGGATTGGCGGTGACCACACTCACCCCGGGGCGGGCTAGGTCAGCCCACTGGCGAATGCCCTTGGGATTGCCCGGCCGGGTCAAAAAGGCGACCACGGAATTGGTGATGATCGAGTCGTTGGGAAGTTCCTTTTCCCAGCCCGCATCAACCAGACCAGCTTTCTCCAGCTTTTGTACATCCCCCGCCTGGGCGAGGGTGGCCACATCGGCCTCCAAGCCATCGATGATCGCCCGGGTCTGGGAGCCGGAGCCGCCATAACTGGTGCGAATCGCCAGATCCTTGCCGGTGCGAGCCTTCCAGTCGGCCTGGAAGCGCGGCAGGATCCTGTCGTAGGGGCTTTTGGTCACCGAATAGCTGACCAGCAGCAACGGCTTGTCGCTACCGCCCCCGGCCGAGGGGGACGTCGGGGCCTGGGCGCCGCACCCACCCAGCAGCAGCGCCAGGCTGACTCCCAGGACGGCTCCCGGGGCAACTCCCAGGGCGCGAGCGGCCTTGAAGGGGAAACGGGGAACACAAACCACGGTTTGACGATGAACAACAGGGGATTAGGTTACACGTCAAGCCTCAGCGGGTCTGGGCAAAGATCTGATCCCAGATGCCGCCCTTGCCGCAAACTTGGGAATGATTTTGTCGTAGGTCGGCTGCGGCAGAACGATGGGGGACGGATACCACGGTTTGCCGATTGACTTGCTTGACAAAATTATCCAGCGGCCAGCCCCCTCCATGTCATCCCCACTACATCGCCAGGGATGCCCCTTGCCTCTGGCACAATCCCTATGCCATTACCGGGGATCAAGCGTGGGCTTCAGCGCCAAAACCGAGTACGGCATCGTCTCCCTGATCGAGCTGGCGGCGATCTACGACCAGGGGCTGGTGCTTCAGGTCGCCGAAATCGCCCAACGCCAGGGAATCCCCGATCGCTACCTGGAGCAGATGCTCACCAGCCTGCGCCGCGGCAAGATCCTGCGCAGCATCCGGGGGCCCAAGGGGGGCTACCAGCTGGCCCGACCTCCGGCCGAGGTCTCGATAGCCCAAGTGGTGACCTGTCTGGAGGGGGAGGGATCGTCCCGCAGCAGCGCAACTCGCGCCACAGCGGAATTTGAGGTGCTCGGGCAACTCGCCGCCCGGCTGGATGGGGCCCGTCAGCAAGTGCTGGGGGAAACGACGCTGCAGGACCTGCTGGATCAACGCAACCGCCTGGGCCAGGCCCAGGTGATGTATTTCATCTGAGACAGGATTCCTTCAGATCGAATAGCTCAAAAGGAACGATTCAGATCGAATAATCCGGCACAAAGGTGCGGGCCTGGCGGCTGACGATGTGAACCTGATCACCGGGAACCAGGGCCGTGTGATCGATCTGATCGCGGGGGACCTGGGCCACCACCACTTCGCCGCTCTCCAGCACCACCTCGACCTGGAGATCGCGGCCCATGTGACTCAAACGCCGCAGCGTGGCCGGCACAGTGTCTTCACCGGGGCGCAATGACACCTCGACATCGTGGGGGCGAAAGAACATCGGCTGCTCCATCGGCGGCAGGCCCCGCTCCCGGGAACCGGCCAGGGGGCGCTGCACCGGAACGGCCCCGGAGCTGAGCATGTTGACGGCGCCGACAAAACTCATCACAAACGGGCTGGCGGGATGGTCGTAGATCTCCGCCGGCGTGCCGATCTGCTCGATGTGGCCCTCATTCATCACCACGATGCGGTCGGCCACCTCCATCGCCTCCTCCTGGTCGTGGGTGACGATCACCGTGGTGACGTGCATCTCATCATGGAGATTGCGCAACCAGGCCCGCAGCTCCTTGCGCACCTTGGCATCGAGGGCGCTGAAGGGTTCATCGAGCAGCAGCACCCGCGGTTGCACGGCCAGGGCGCGGGCCAGGGCGACGCGCTGACGCTGGCCTCCGGAGAGCTGAGACGGATAACGGGAACCGTATCCCTTGAGCTGGACCAAGTCGAGCAGCTCGTCGACGCGGCGGCGAATCGCCTCCTTCTTCCACTTGCGCAGCTCCAACCCGAAAGCGACGTTCTGACGGACCGTACGGTGCTTGAAAAGGGCAAAGTGCTGAAACACAAAACCCACCTGCCGCTCCTGAACCGATCGGGAGGTGGCCTCCTCACCGGTGATCCAGACTCGACCCTCATCGGCCTGCTCCAGACCAGCAATCAAACGCAACAAGGTGCTCTTGCCTGAACCGGAGGGACCCAACAGGGCCACCAACGAACCGGATTCAATGTCAACGCTCACGTTGTCCACGGCCTTGAAATCGCCGAAACGCTTGCTGACATTGGCCACGCGGATCCCCATGGCGGCGCTGCACAAGAACAATGACGATAACACCGTAGGTAAACCGTCGTATGGGGGGCTGGGTAACTAGCGCTGATACGATCGGATTAGCGTTGAATTGATACCATGGTCCCCGCGTCCCCTTCACGGAGGTTGACGGCCCTGCCTGGGACCCTGAAACTTCCCAGCTGGCCATGGCGCATCACCTGGACCTATCTGGCGGTGGTGTTGTTTCTGCCCCTGGCGGCGATGGTGTTGAGGGCGTCGGGGGTTGGTCCAGTCGGGTTCTGGCAGTTGGCCACCACGCCGGTCGCGATCGCCACCTACAAGATCAGTTTCGGCATCGCCGCCCTCGCCAGTCTGATCAATGGCATCTTTGGCCTGATCATCGCCTGGGCCCTGATCCGCTGCCGATTCCCCGGCCAGCGGCTGCTCGATGCCCTGATCGACCTTCCCTTTGCCCTGCCGACGGCGGTGGCGGGCCTGGCCCTGGCGTTTGTTTACAGCAAAGAGGGTTGGCTCGGCGGGCCGCTTGAGCGAATGTTCGGCCTGAAGGTGTCCTACACCGCCCTGGGAGTTGGCGTGGCCATGGTCTTCATCTCGCTGCCATTTGTGGTGCGCACGGTCGAGCCGGTGCTGCGCTCCCTCGAAAAAGAACAGGAGGAGGCGTCTTGGTGCCTTGGTGCCAACTCAGCCCAGACATTTTTTCGGGTGATCTTGCCCCAGCTGATGCCGGCCATCCTCAGCGGCGTGGCGCAAGGCTATAGCCGGGCCGTGGGGGAATACGGCTCAGTGGTGATGATCTCCAGCAACATGCCCTTCAAGGATTTGATCACTCCCACACTGATCATTCAGAACCTGGAGGAATACGATTTTGATGGCGCCACGGTGATCGGTTGCGTCATGTTGATGTTCTCGCTGCTGAGCCTCTTGGTGATCAATGCGCTCCAGGTCTGGGGACAGCGTTACCAAAGTGCCGAAAGCACGTCCTGAAGAACACTTCTTTCTCTACCGGGCTTCATTCTCTGGCGCGATCAATTCACCGCCCTCAACAGCCATGGCCTTCACCATTCCCCCGCTCAGCGACACCAAACCAGCTCCGGCATCCCCACCCGGCGTCAAGGCCAGGGGTGTCCAGCTTGGGCCGCTACTGATCGTCACCCTGGCTTGCCTTTATGTGGGTGTGGTGATTCTCTTACCGGCCCTTTCCGTGGTGGTCCAGGCCTTTGCCAAAGGTCCCGGGGTGTTCCTACAAAATCTGGTCGATCCTGAGCTGCTGGCGGCCCTGCGCCTGACCCTGATTGCCACAGCGATCGCCGTGCCGTTCAACACCATCTTCGGCCTGGCGGCAGCCACTGCCATCGCCCGCAGGCGGTTCCGAGGCAAGGCCCTGTTGCTGAGTGTGATCGATCTGCCCTTCTCGATTTCGCCTGTGGTGGTGGGGCTGATGTTGGTGTTGCTCTACAGCCCCAGCCAAGGACTATTGGGACCCTTGGTGAATAGCCTCGGTTGGAAAATCATCTTTTCCTGGCCCGGCATTGTGTTGGCCACGATTATTGTCACGTTCCCCTTCATGGCCCGGGAGGTGATCCCCCTGCTTGAAGAAGAGGGCTGGGACCAGGAAGAGGCCGCCCGCACCTTGGGGGCCACCGATTGGCAGGTGTTCTGGAAAGTCACCCTTCCCTCAGTACGCTGGGCCGCCCTGTATGGACTGATCCTGACGACGGCGCGGGCCCTGGGGGAATTCGGTGCCGTATCGGTGGTGAGCGGCAATATCCGAGGCGAAACCCAGACCCTGCCATTGTTTGTCGAAGACGCCTACAAGCAGTACCACACTGAGTTAGCTTTTGGCGCGGCAATGGTGCTTGGTGGTGTAGCGATTGTTTCTCTATTACTGAAAATCATGGTCGAACAGATCATGGAGGGCAGCCGCAAGAGCATTCGGGCTGAGCATGACAACGACGTTTCCTAAATATCCCATATTCATGATTAATCAACCCTAAAAAATTTAACAGTGAGCAATCAACTTCTCATCAGTGTTCTGGTCGCTCTTACCGTAATCGTCGCCAGCGCCAGCGTTTTTGAACTGCTGTTTGAACGGTTCGGGCAGCCGGGTGTCATCGGCGAGATCGTCGTCGCCATTCTGCTGGGCCCCTGCTTTCTCGGCTGGATCGCTCCTGGATTGTTCAACACCCTCTTTCCCGCAGCGATCACGCCCGCACTCACCCTGCTCTCCCAGATCGGCCTGATCTTCTCCATGTTTCTGATCGGACTGGAGTTCGATCCCGCCCAAATGCGCCGCCAACTGCGCTTGGCGGTTCTGGTCTCCAACATCAGCCGTCCTGCCCTTTGCGCTTGGGGTTCTTCAAGTAGCCATGGGTCCTTATCGGCTTGAGCAAACTGATCGTGCTCAACATCGGCCTGCGGCTGGGGGTGATCTCACCGCTGATTTTCACTCTGTTTGTGCTGATGGCCCTAGGCACCATTTTGATGGCCTCGCCGCTGCTGAATCGCGAAGCCGCTTGCCTGGCTGAAGCCTGAATCAAGCCCCCAACGGCGCCGCCAAACGCCGGCACTGACAGCGCTGCTGCGCTTCTGGCGCTCCAATCGCTCCGCCAGAAGGGTGGCCGCACTGGCCTGGCCGGTGGGATCCAGGTAGGGCTCGGCGGCACTGCAATTCAGGTGGTCCTCCTCCAGCGGTGAGAGGGGCCGCAGCGGAAAGGCCTCCGGCAGCGACGTGGGCGAGGCGACGGTGCCGCTGCTCCAATGAGCGGTGCCACCGCACGGGAGGCTGCTGACGCTGGCAGGGGCGTTGGCGCCAGCGTTGGCGCCAGCGTTGGCGTTGGGGTTGGGGTTGGCGTTGGCGTTGGTATCTGCGTTGCCACTGGCACTGGCACTGATGCTGGCCAGCCGCAAGCCTGCCGCCACTAAGGCAGAGCGAACGGCGGCGGCGCTGCTGTAGGTGATCAGGCGGCCGTCTGGTTTGAGCAGGGCCGCCAGCTGGGCCAGAAAGTCCAGGCTCCAGAGCTGGGGGCAACGGCGCGGTGAAAAGGCATCGAGCCAGACCAGATCACAGGATCCCCGCAGGGCGGCCGGCAGGCGGGTGACCCCCTGGCGCCCATCCCCCCAGAGCAAGCGATCGCTTTGGCTCAGCACTTGCAGCCGGACCAGGGTCGAAGCGGACCACTGGCGCCGAAATGCCTCCGAGGCCAGGGCCAGCTCCAGGGGCCGGCGGTCCTGCTCCAGGCCCCACCAGTGCAACGACAACCCCTGCATTGAGCAGGCCTCAATCAAGGCGGCGGTGTTGGTGCCGGTGCCCACCGCCACCTCCACCACCACCAGCTCCTGACCGGGCCGCCAGCGCACGAGTTGGCTGGGCCGCACAAATTTCTCCTGGGCTTCGCTTAAGGCGCCATCAGCGCTGTGGAAGCCTTCGCCAAAGGCGGCACTCCAGAGGCTGAAGCTACCGTCCGCGCCGACGCGGGCGCCCAGGTCCGCCGCCGGGTCCCCCGACTCCTGAGGCCCGTTCAATGGCGCAGGCGCTCCAGGTCTTGCCAGAACTCGGGATAGGACACGGCCGCCGCCTCAGGCCGGTGCAGGCGGGTGGATCCCTCCGCCACCAAGGACGCCACCGCCAGGCTCATCGCCACCCGATGGTCGGTCTCGCTGTCGGTCTCGGCCCCCCGCAGGCGGGTGGGGCCCGTGATGGTGAGGCCATCGGGGTGCTCCTCGATGCGGGCCCCCATGGCCTTGAGCTGGCGTGCCATCACCGCCAGCCGGTCGGTTTCCTTCACCCTCAATTCGGCGGCGCCTCGGATGTGGCTGACGCCCTCGGCGCAGCAGGCGGCCACCGCCAACACCGGAATCTCATCGACCAGGCTGGGAATCAGGTCCTCGTCGATGTTGAAGGCCTGCAGGGGACCGTGACGCACCACCAGATCCCCCACGGGTTCGCCGGCCACATCGCGGTTGTTCTCCAGGCTGATGCGGGCGCCCATCGCCTCAAGCACCGTCAGGATGCCGGTGCGACTGGGGTTGAGGCCAACATTCTCGATCGTCAGTTCGGAGCCGGGGGTGATGGCGGCGGCCACCAGCCAGAACGCCGCTGAGCTGATGTCTCCGGGCACCACCACCGACTGGCCGCGCAACACAGCTCCTGGCCGCACCCTCACCTCGGTGCAATGGGGACCGACCACCTCGAGGTCGGCGCCGAAGGCCCGCAGCATGCGCTCGCTGTGATCGCGGGAGTGGGCCGGTTCGATGACCGTGCTGGGGCCCTCGGCGCTGAGGGCGGCCAGCAGCAGGGCACTCTTGACCTGGGCCGAGGCGACGGGGGTGTGAATCGTGGCGCCCTTGAGGAGCTGGCCTCGCACCGCCAAGGGCGCCAGGTTGCCCCCCTCGCGCCCGTCAATGTGGGCTCCCATCTGGGCGAGGGGCCTGGCGACCCGAGCCATGGGACGGCGCCGCAGCGATTCATCGCCGCTGAGCACAAAATGGCGACCCGCCCGGCCGGCCAACAGGCCGAGCATCAGGCGCATGGTGGTGCCGGAGTTGCCGCAATCCAGAATGGTCTCCGGTTCGCGCAGGCCATCGAGGCCAACGCCGCAGACCCGCACCGATTGGCCCGCCACGATCGGTCCCACCTCGACGCCCATGGCCCGCAGGCAGGCGGCGGTGCTGAGGGGATCCTCAGCCGGCAACAGTCCCTCGATCAGGGTTTCGCCCTCGGCGATGGCCCCAAACAGCAGGGCCCGATGGGAAATGGATTTGTCGCCAGGAACCTTGACTCGGCCCCGCAAGCTGCCACCGCCCGCCAGCTCAAGGCCATCGGAACCGGCGGGGCTGGCAAGGGTCGAGGCGGCAGTCACGCAGTCGGCGGCAAGGATGGAGGGATCCTATGGAGCGCGCCGCCGCGCCGCCGACAGGGCCCAGACCTCCAGAACGAGCCGGTGCCAGGCCTGAATCAACGCCATGTCCAGCGCCATCGGCACAGGGGCCGCCTGACGCAGGGCCCGGGCGCTTTGCAATTCGGCGTTGGCCTGAACCAGACGGCGGTGCAGGTCGCTTTGCAGGGGGGCCGCCAGGACCGTTTCGGGACATTCCTGCAGGAGCTTCAAACCCAGATCGAACGACTCCTGAAAGTCGGCGAGCAAGGGGTTGAGCACCTCATCGAGCAACTCGGAGGCTGAGTCAGGCGGGGGCGGAAGCGGAGAGGCTGGGGTCATGAATCTGATTGAGAACAGACAGTATTGAGCGAAAGTTCCAACCCAACGAGTCAAATAGAATCACAGTCTGG
>JBEIVL010000020.1:0-33006 GCA_040373885.1 Aphanothece sp. | reverse complement strand
GCCTCGAGCCCAGAGTGGCTGGAGCCCCAGACCAAGGGGGAGGTCTCCGGATTCACGGCCTGGGCCCAATCCGCCCTCAACGCGCCTTTTGCGACCTTTGGCCCATCGGCTGCCGCCGGCACTCACCGCAACGACGCTCCGAGCGAATCGGGCATCAATCAAGCCACCCCCCCGGGGGTCGCCGTCGATCCCTGGAGTGCTCGATCCAGCTGGAGCGAACCGCTGCCCCTGGATTTTGAAGAAGAGGACGATGACGGGGAGGGCGATCTGGATGAAGTGGCCCTGGACTGGCCCTTGGCCCGCTGGCGCGACCAACTGACCAGCCTGTGGCGCCCGAACGGATTGGGAGGTTGGCGAGGGCTGATCCCCTGGGTATTGCCGGCCGTGGCGGGGCTGGGCGGACTGTTTCTGGCGACCAGCTGGATCCGCCAGCGCCCCAAGGTGGTGACGCCTTTGCCACCAGCTCTTCCCAACCCCGTCGTTCGCCGCGACCCGCTGCCGCCAGCGGCTCCCGTGGAACCCGTGGCGACCGTTCCATCCCCTGCGCCATCACCGAGCCCGGCCGCACCGCCCAGCCCCAAAGCGTCCCCTCTCACCACGGATCAACCGACCGAAACAGAGCTGCGCAGCCAGTTGGAGCAATGGTTGGCGACAAAACGGTCGGTTCTTGCGGGCGAATCCCTGCCCGGCGACCTCGAGCGTCTGGCCCGACCCGATCCGATCGAACGCCTGGCCACCGAACAAAAACGCGACGCCGCGAAAGGCGAGCACCAACAGATCGAGGTGGCGGTCAAAAGCGTGCGCATCCAGAATCAATCGCCAAGCCGCATCGCCCTGCTGGCCGAAATCGATTACAGCGATCGCCGCCTCAATGCTGACGGCAAGGAGCTGAACCGAACCGCGCCCACCACCTTGCGCAATGTTTATGTGTTTGGCCGTGACGGCCAGACTTGGCGGCTTGTCGCCACCCAACCGGCCCCCTGATCCCATTCCGATGTTCGACGAACTTTCCCAGCGCTTCGAAGCCGCGGTCAAGAACCTCAAGGGCCAGGCCAGCATCTCCGAATCCAACGTGGATGGCGCCCTCAAGGAGGTGCGAAGAGCCCTGCTGGAAGCGGATGTGAGCCTGCCAGTGGTCAAGGACTTCGTCGATGACGTGCGCCGCAAGGCCATCGGCGCCGAAGTGGTGCGGGGCATCAGTCCAGACCAGAAATTCATCCAGGTGGTTCATGAACAGCTGGTGGAGACCATGGGCGGCGAGAACGCCCCCCTCGCTGCCGGTGGCAAGGCCGGCCAGCCAACCGTGGTGCTGATGGCCGGGCTGCAGGGGGCCGGTAAAACCACCGCCACCGCCAAGCTTGGCCTCCATCTCAAGGAAAAGGGCCGTCGTCCATTGATGGTGGCGGCGGATGTCTATCGGCCCGCAGCGATCGACCAGTTGCAGACCCTGGGCCGACAAATCGGAGTTGAGGTCTTCAGTCTGGGCGACGGAGCCAGTCCCGAGGAGATCGCCGCCGCCGGGGTGCAAAAAGGGCGCGACGAAGGTTTCGACACGGTGTTGGTCGACACGGCTGGTCGACTCCAGATCGACGTCTCGATGATGGATGAGATGGTGCGCATTCGCGAGGCGGTGCACCCCGACGAAGTCCTGCTGGTCGTCGACTCGATGATTGGCCAGGAGGCGGCTGAACTGACCCGGGCCTTCCACGAACAGGTGGGGATCACCGGGGCGGTGCTTACCAAACTCGATGGTGATTCTCGCGGTGGTGCGGCCCTGTCGATTCGCAAGGTGAGCGGCGCGCCGATCAAATTCATCGGCACCGGTGAAAAGGTCGAGGCCCTGCAACCCTTCCATCCCGAACGGATGGCGAGCCGCATCCTGGGCATGGGCGACGTGTTGACCCTGGTCGAGAAAGCCCAGAAGGAGGTCGAGCTGGCCGACGTGGCCCGCATGCAGCAGAAGTTGCAGGAGGCTTCCTTTGATTTCTCCGACTTTCTGCAGCAGATGCGTTTGATCAAACGCATGGGCTCCCTCGGTGGTCTGATGAAGCTGATCCCCGGGATGAACAAGATTGATGACGGCATGCTCAAACAGGGTGAGCAACAGCTCAAGAAGATCGAGGCGATGATCGGCTCGATGACCGAGACCGAGCGGCAGCAGCCTGAATTGCTCGCCTCCCAACCCTCGCGTCGCAGGCGCATCGCCGCCGGGAGCGGTCATCAGCCGGCGGATGTCGACAAAGTTCTGGCGGACTTCCAGAAAATGCGCGGCTTCATGCAGCAAATGACCCGCGGTGGCGGCATGCCGGGGATGCCAGGCATGGGAGGCTTTCCCGGCATGGGTGGCGGGATGCCTGGAATGCCAGGCATGGGAGGCATGCCAGGCATGGGCCGGCCTGGATCCACGGGAGCCGGTGGCCGCAGCCCCGGGGCCCCGGGCACCCGAGCCAACCGCCCCTCCAAGAAGCGCAAGGGATTCGGGGAGCTGTAGGGGGAGTTGGCGATGGGTCCAGGAGGCGGCAGGGTAGGATCGACCTTTGCCTAACCTCGGTAAGCCCAATGATCAAGCTCCGGCTGAAGCGATTCGGGAAAAAGCGGGAAGCGAGCTTCCGCCTGGTGGCCACCAACAGCACCTCCCGGCGTGACGGCAGACCTCTTGAGGAGCTGGGCTTTTACAACCCACGCACCAAGGAAACCCGGCTCGACACCGAATCGATCCGCCTGCGTCTGAGCCAGGGTGCCCAACCCACCGACTCGGTGCGGGCCCTCCTCGAAAAAGGCGGCCTTGTTGAGAAGACCATCCGACCCGCCGAGGTCATTGGCAAGGTGAAGCAAGCGGCCAGCCGAGCCGCCGAGGCCGCCGCCGCTCTCAAGGCGGAAGCAGAAGCCAAGGCCGCGGCCGAAGCCAAAGCAGCGGCCGAAGCTGCCGCTGCCGCCGAAGCCGCTGCAACGGCAGCCGCAGACTCGTCCGAAACTGTTGAAGCCGAAGAGGCGGTCGAAGCCTGACCGGCCTCACCACTTTGAGCCTGCCTACTCCCGAGGCAGCCCTGGCTCTGGCGGGTCCCGCAGAGGCTAATCTGCGTCGGCTGGAAGCCCTGACGGGCACCAGTCTCGTCATGCATGGCCTTGATCTGCGCATCCAGGGCCGTGACTCCCAAGTGGCCCGGGCCCATGCCCTGGTTTCCAGCCTCAGGCCCCTTTGGGAAGCGGGGGAGCCGATTGCAGCAGTCGATCTTCAAACGGCCCTGACGGCCGTGGATACCGGCCGACTCGACGAGCACGAGCAGCTGGCTCGTCAAGTCCTCACCACCACGCGCCAGGGCAGGCCCTTGAGGGCCAGGACCCCCCGTCAACGGGCCTTCATCGAGGCCATCGAACGCCACGACCTCACCTTGGCGATCGGTCCGGCGGGCACGGGCAAAACCTTTCTGGCCACAATCCAAGCCGTGCGTTTCCTGCAGGAACAACGGGTCGAGCGCATCGTCCTGACCCGACCCGCCGTGGAAGCAGGCGAACGCCTGGGCTTTCTGCCCGGCGATCTGCAGCAAAAGGTGGATCCCTACCTGCGACCTCTCTATGACGCCCTGCACAACCTGCTCGGCCCCGAGCGGACCGCCGCGCTCCAAGAGAAGGGGGTGATCGAAGTGGCCCCCCTCGCCTACATGCGCGGACGCACCCTGGCCGACTCCTTCGTGATCCTGGACGAGGCTCAAAACACCACCCCCGCCCAGATGCGCATGACCCTGACCCGCCTCGGCGAAAACTCGCGGATGGTGGTGACGGGCGACATCACCCAGATCGATCTGCCCCCGGGGCAACCCAGCGGCCTGATCGAGGCGGCCGAGGTGCTGGGTGGGGTCGAGGGGGTCGCCCTCTGTCGCTTCAGTGACGCCGACGTGGTTCGCCACCCCTTGGTCCAGCGTCTGGTTCAGGCCTACGCGCGCCGCGATGATCGCGGCAGACAGGGGCGCTAGATCAAGGCCGATAGGGAGATCCGCACAGTCCCAGCGACCGTTGCTTCGCCACGGCTGCCAGGATGAATCCACTTCGCCCACTTGCGGCAATGCCCGCCAGCAGCAACTTCCAACAAGCCATTCGTGAGGCCCAGTCCAGCAGCCTTGTCGGCCCCAATGTGGTCAATCGCGCCCTGCCCTATGTGGGTGGTGGCATGGTGCTCACCGCCGTTGGCGTCCTGGGTGGCCTGTCCTTGATGGGGTCCAATGCGGCCCTGTTCACGCCATTGTTCTTCGTGGCATTGATTGCCAACCTGGTTCTTTTCTTTGTCGCCCAGAGTGTGGCCGCCAAGGGTGACAATGCCACTGCCTTACCCCTCCTAGCGGCCTACAGCCTGATCACCGGTTTCACCCTCAGCGGCATCGTCAGCTATGCCGTTGTTGCCGCAGGGGTCGGAGCCGTCGGCACCGCTGCACTGGCCACGGGCATCACTTTCGTTGCGGCCTCGATTTTGGGCCGCCGCATGAGCGAAAACGTCGGCCAGGCGTTGAGCGGCGCTGTTGGGCTGGGCATCCTCGGCCTGATCGTGGCCATGCTGGTGCAGTTTGTGGGCAGCTTCTTTGCCCCGGCAATGTTCAGCACCGGTGGCTTTGAACTCTTGATCGCCGGTTTTGGCACGATTTTGTTCGTCGGAGCCGCCTTCGTCGACTTCTACACCATGCCCCGCACCTACCGGGATGACCAGTACCTCTCTGGCGCCCTGGGCATGTATCTCACCTACATCAACCTGTTCGTCTTCCTACTGCGTTTGATCGTGGCCCTTCAAGGTGGTGGTGGTGGCCGGCGGGACTGAGTTCGTTCTGGACTTGGTCTGAATCAACGCACTTGATCGATAACAATCGTTCCCACGCATCCCATTACGGCAGACCTTGGCAGGTCTGCTTTTTTATGCTCCGTTTTCATGGGCCGATCGCAGGACCCGGCTCAAGCCCATGCAGCCACAACAGATCAGGGCCCAGGGGATGCCAACCCTGGGACGTCAGCCGCGGCGCCTGGTCCAAGCGCGTCAGATCCAGCAGACCCAAGGGAGTGCGGGCCGGTTCTCCTCCCAGCAAGGTTGGAGCAATCACCGACGCCAGCTGCTGCACACACCCCTGACGCACCGCCGCGGCCGCCAGGGTGGGACCACACTCCCAGAGAACCTGGTTGCACCCCCGGGCGGCAAGACCCTCCAGCAGCTTCAAGGGGGTGCATTCGGCCAGTTCCAGCCGTTCGATCCCCCGCCGATCCAACCTCTGTTGAGCCTCCAAGCAGGCCTCCGGACCATGGGCCACCAAGGTGGCCGCCCTGCCGTCCTGAAAAAGCTTCGAAGCCAGCGGCAACTCCAAACCACGGCTGAGCACGACCCGAAGTGGTTCCGGCGTACGGGCGCCCCGGCTGGTCAACAGCGGATCATCGACACGCAGGGTGCCGCCACCAACGATGACCGCATCGCAGCGCCCCCGCAACCGATGCACCCACTGGCGGGCCAGAGGGCCGCTGATCCATTGGCTCTCTCCGTTGGGCAGAGCCGTGCGGCCATCCAGGCTCATGGCCCACTTGAGCAGGCCCCAGGGGCGACCGGTGCGCACCCGATGCACAAAAGCCTGGTTCAGGCGGGCGGCCTCCGGCTCCGCCACCCCCTCCACCACCTCCACCCCGGCGGCCCGCAATCGGGCGATCCCCCCGCCGGCCACCCGCGGATCGGGATCCGCCATCGCCACCACCACCCGCGCCACACCGGCGGCCAGCACCGCATCGCAACAGGGAGGGGTGCGCCCCTGATGACAGCAGGGCTCCAAGGTCACCACCAGGGTGCCCCCTCGGGCCCGACCGGCAGCCTGGGCCAGGGCCATCACCTCAGCATGGGGTTCACCAGCCCGGCAGTGATAGCCCTCCCCCACCAATTGGCCGTCCTGATCCAGCACCAGGGCGCCCACAAGAGGATTGGGGCTGGTCGCTCCAGCCCCTAGGGCGGCCAGGGCGAGCGCCCGCTCCATCGGGGGCCGCCAGTTCATCGCTGGTCTCCTTGATCCCACTGGGGCAGTCGCCGCCATTCGGCCACCACATACGGGGGCACCGGCAGCTCCAGAAACACCCCCGGCAAGCTGAGCCGCAGGGGACGGGCCTGATCAAGTTCGGCCAACAACGGCGCCAGGTCGAACTCGGCCGCCGCGGCCCGCCCGTCGCTCGCCAATTGGGGCTGGCCGAGGGTGACATCGACCAGTTGCCACTCGCGACGGCCACTGCGCACCTGGAGGCTGGTGGGGTGATCGAGGCGCATCTTGCCGGGGAAACCCACCAGCCGCAGTCGCAGCAGGGCGGAAGTGCTGGCGGGTCCCTCCCGATAGGCGACCACCTGCCAGCTCTGGTGGTCCACATCCCGCAGGCTCTCGAGGCTGCGCACCACGGCTGTTCCCGATCCCCCAGCGGCGTGGGCCTGAATCTGCGCCAGAACGGGAGAAGGTGCGAGCGTGTAAAGAACCAGGGCGAGCATCAACACCAAGGCGGACCGCAGCCAGGGGGGAAGGGGCAGGGAAGGGCCCATCAGGGTCGACGATCGGCGCCGGGGATGGGCTGCCATTGGGTGTGGGTGGCCCAAAGGCCCCAGATCGCCATAGCCCGAAGGTAATGGCAGGCCCGGAAGGTGTGGGCGGCGGTGATGGCCTCGGGGGTCCGAAACTGCAGCCCTCCTTCGTAGACCTGGCCAACGACCGCAGAGCAAATCGCCAGGGCCGTTTCGGTCTCCCCCATGAGCCTGTAATAAGCCGCCAGTCCGAAATTGATGCCTGTCCAGACCTCCAGGGGATGGGTGCCCTGGGGATCCAGCGGCGTGCCATCACGGCGCAGACCATTGGCCACACCCAGGCGACCTCCATGAAAGCGCTCGAAGCAGGCATCGCGGATCACCCGCAGGGACGATCGTGCCCGCTCCTCGCTGACCACGGGCGGCAGACCCAGCAGCCGCGCATAAAAATCGCCGCAGAGTTGGTCGGCCATGACCACCGGCGTGCCGCTGTTGGCATCAATGTTGTAGTACTCCCCGTTCCAGAGCAGGCGATCGAAGTTGGCCCTGGATTGCTCCAGCCAGCTCCCGAACTGCCGCTGCTCTTCGCCGGTGTCGAGCCCCAGATCCAGCTGCAACGTCTGGGCCATGGCCAGGGCCGCCTCCAGGGCGGCGATCCATAGGGCGCCGCAATAGGCGCTCACCCCCTGCAAAGGCCAGTCATCAAAGGTCTGATCGGGGGCACCGCCGTTATCGGGCAGACCATCGTCATTGAGATCAAAACGCTTCAGATAACGCAGCGCCTGCACGGCGGCCGGCCAGCAATCCACCAGAAATTGCAGATCCTCCCCGCTGGGGGCAAGGCGAAAGGTGCGCCAAACCTGCAAGACAAAGTCGCTGGCCAGATCCTTCCAGAGATTGCAATCTTGATAAGCGGTGTAATTGGTGGCCTGAAAGGGCCTTTCGTTAGGGGCACCGAGATCGTGGGGGGTGGCCCCCGCCAGCTTGCGGGGAGCCTCCACCCGGCCTTTGCCCTGGGTGAAGTACCAACCGATCGGCCGAAGAGTGTCATCGGCGGCGGGAATCGCCCTGGCGAAATCCAACAGCACCGCCTTGTCCAACTCCGGCCACAACTGCAGCAGCGCCAATGAGCCGTAAAGGCGCACATCCAGACTTTCGTACCAGGCGTAGTCCAGGCACTCGAGCACCCCGAAATGACCGATCGGCGCAGCCGCCGTGGCGGCCGTCCAGAGACTGCCACCGCTAGCCAGGTCGTACAACTCGTTCAACAGCGCCATGCGCAGCTGCTCGGGAAGATCCGTGCGCTCAAGAACGGGGGCCTGCCAGTGTTCAATCGCGGCAGACCACTCGCGGTGGTCCCTCAGGGCTTCGGCAGCGATCGCAGCGGCGCTATCGCCCCCGCCACCGAAGAAATCGGTGTAGCGACGCAGACGACGATCGCCACTGGCGAAGGTAGTGACGGGCAAGTCCCAGCTGATCGCCAGCGGAATCTCCAGGCTCTCCCCCGGCTGCAGACAAAAGCGCATCGCTAGGGCGGCGCTGAGGGGATCGTCCTCTTCGCTCAGGCTCTGATCGTCGCGATCGGGAATCGAGCCATCGCGGGCAAAGGGATCCCAAAGTTCGTCGCCATCCCCGGCGGGATTCCAGCGGCCGCAACGCAACACCTCAACGGATCCAGCGGCGGTGGCCAGGCCATCGGCCACGGCGAGGCACCACTGGCCCTGGCCCTCCGCCAGGGGTTCAGCCCGCTCGCCTTCAAGCACCAGCCCCTTCCAGCCGGGACCATCAACCCAACGGTTGCATTGACCTCGACTGGCGCCGATAGCCGGCACATAGTTGTGTTCCGGACTGCCGTCGTCGCGGAAATGGACGGACGCGGAGGGGTCGGTGTTGCTGAACCAACCACAGGTGTTGCGCCAACTCAGTAATAAAGAGAGCTTCAGGGGCTCTGGGCTGGGATTATTGAATCGCCAGCGAAACACCGCCACCGGATAGCTGGTGCGCTGGTAATCCCCCGGCAGGATTGGACTGAAAGCTTCACAGGCAGCTTCAACGGTGAAAACGTTCTGGTAATTGGCGTGGCTGACCGGATAACGGGCCGCGTAGGTGCCTGTTGCTGCTTCCTTGCCAGGGGCCGAAACCTCGCCCATTGGATACCAGCTCCAAGCAGGCAGGGGAGCCTCGCTGGCCTCGGGCCTGGAGTCGTCCCGCCCCGGGGCCCTCGCCAACGCATGGGCCAGACGGCGCTGGCCATCGTCCTCAAACAAGGCGAACTGACAATCCGGTAAGACGCCAAACCAATGCTCACCGCCATCGAGGTGCCAGAGATTGAAGGCACCGTCGGGAGAGCGGGCGATGCATCCGGCCCCGAATCCGCCCAGGGGCATGCCGTGGTTGGGGCCGTCATCCAGGTTGCTGGCGTAACGCACCGTATAAGGCCGCTCCCAACCCTGGCCGAGAGGACGCTGCCAGCTGGCGAAAGGCGGCTGCCAAAACGGTTTTTCGATCGATCTCGGGGTGCGGAAACGGGGAAGACCGAACGATGCCATCGCAGCGGAGCTTTTGCGGCTCAGCTTGTCAGACCTGGCGCCATCCAGCGAGATAGGCGCACTGACCAAGACGCTGGCGACATCGCGATGACGGCAAAGCAGTTGGCGCTGATAAAATCCGCCTCACCTTCAAAGGATCGGATGGTCACGGGCTCGTCTGCAGCCACGATCGAGCCACGGTTGGAACGTCCCAAGCCGATCCATCAATACCGACCGGAGATCGATGGCCTGCGTGCGTTAGCGGTTATTGCTGTTCTCGTTAACCATCTGAATGCCGAGTGGCTCAAAGGTGGTTATCTCGGAGTCGACATCTTCTTTGTGATCTCTGGCTATGTGGTGACAGCGTCACTCGTCGCCAGAGAGGATGGCTCCTGGAGGCGATTTCTAGGGCAATTTTACCAACGACGCTTCCGACGGCTTCTGCCTGCTCTCATCGCCATGGTGCTGGGGGTGGCCCTGGTGCTGGCCTTGGTGGTGTCACCCATGGACGACACGCGAGTACCAACTCTGCGCACGGGAATTATGGCGCTGTTTGGACTTGGCAACCTCTACCTAATGAAACAAGGCACCAATTATTTCGCAGAAGATACCCATTTCAACCCCTATCTCCACACCTGGTCACTGGGTGTGGAGGAACAATATTATCTCCTCTGGCCCCTGATCATTTTACTCAGTGGCTTGGGCCTCAATCCCGCCACCCCTCGCGCTCTGCGCCGGCTGGCCTGGATGAGCTGGGTGCTTCTGGCCGGCTCCCTCTGTTTATATCTAATCCTCAGCCTGCGCGGTGAAACAGATCGCGCCTTCTTTCTCACCGCCGCCCGTTTCTGGGAGCTGACGGCAGGTTGTCTTGCCTACCTGCACTTCCGTCACAAGCAGAACAGCCTGGAGCTCGGCTCAGGGATGGTTGTTGTCCTGAGTGGACTGCTTGTGCTGGGGCTGGTCGCCGTGCTGATCGCCCCCTTGCCGACCGGTCCGCTCGGTTCGATGGCAGCCACCGTTCTGACCACCCTGCTGCTGCTGGTGGTGAGACCCAATCTCGGCATCGGCCGGTGGCTGAGCCATCCCCTCAGCCTGGCGATCGGCTTGCGGTCCTATTCCCTCTACCTCTGGCACTGGCCGGTGATTGTCCTGGCCCGCTGGACCCTAGGGATCTCGAGCCTGACCCTTGGACCCATCCTTGGCTTGACGGCCCTACTGACCCTGCTCTCCTACCGATTGGAGACCCATTTCCGCTCTGCTCGAAAAGCGGTGGCACCAGGCCAGCACCCCGGAGATCCCATCGCAGCACTGAAGCCAAGCCGGGGGCTCTCCGCCCTGATGATCTATCCCCTTTTCACCCTGACGACGGCGGCGTTTCTGATGGCACTGCAGGGTCCCTTGAAGGCACAATTTTTTATGGGGCGACGCGATTTAGCCCTGAATGGAACAAGCAACATGAAGGAAATCACTGGAACCACAATCAATACTGTGAATTGTTTTCAAGAACCAACGGCCGGGGCACGCAGCAATCGTCAAAGACAACTCTGTCGCGTCATACAACACCCTGGAAGACCAACACTTTACTTTCTCGGCGATAGTCACACCAATGCCATCATTCCCCTGGGAGAAGACATCCTCAACAGCGGCAACCTGAACGTTGCCTTTATGTCTCGGGGCGGCTGCCCTTTCCCGGGCTTTTCGCCCTGGAGTTCCATCAGGCATTCAGAAAACCGCTACAAACTGTGCCCTGAAAGCAGTGCAAATGAGTGGCGTTATTTGCAAAAGGAGGTGAAGCCAGGTGACAGTATCGTCATTGTCATTAATCTTAAAAGCTACCTCCTCGGCGTTCAACAGGACCAAGCGCAAGAGGCTTTTATCAAGGCCGTTGAGCAACTGACCGCTGACATGGCCCAACGCAGAGTCAACGTGATTGTCTTTGCGCCAATCCCCTCGTTCGATAGCCGAGAAGAGGTGCGCCTCCCCATGACGGCCTGCCAGAGAGAATGGTTCCGGCCCCAGTGGAGTCTCAGCCCCCAGTGCCAACCGGTGCAGATCGATCGATCCGCCGAGGAAAATCGACTGGCCCCCCTGCGCCGCCTACTCAGCCAACTGGATCAGTCGATCCCCAACCTCACTGTCTTCGACCCGTTCAACAGCCTCTGTCCGCCCAACCAGAGCGAATGCTCAACCCATGACGGCGAACGGATGCTTTTCAGTGACAGCAACCACCTCACCAATGAAGGGACCAGACGCGTCAGCGCAGCCTTTCTGCGTTTTCTAGGCCGTCAACCCTCGTGACTCCGTCGCCGGCGGTCCCTGGCCCACCCGCCAGCTTCCCGATTGGTCCTCCCCCCATCCAGGTGGTGGGCTGTGATGCCTCTGGCTTCCACAGCCTCACACCCACCTGGCAGGAGCTCCTGCTGCAAGCGGATCTGATTGTGGCCCCCGCCCGACTCCTCAAGGATCTGGAGCATCAGGTGCAGGCACGTTGCCATGGGGACGGGCCCACCTTCCTGGCCAGTGATGCCCTAACTCCGCTGCTGGGCCGATTACGTCAGGCCCTGGAGGCCCGCGAAGTGGTGATCGTGCTGGCCAGCGGTGATCCCCTCTGGTTCGGCATCGGCCGATGGCTGCTCCTGCACCTGCCTGAAGGCTGCCTGCGCTTCCATCCAGCTCCAACATCCCTGCAGCTGGCCTTCGCCCGCCTGGGACGGCCCTGGCAGGACGCCCGCTGGATCAGCCTGCATGGCCGTGATCCCGAACCCCTGGCGCAGGCCCTGCAGCAGCGGCCCGCAGCTCTGGGAATCCTCTGCGACCCCGACCAGGGAAGCGCGCACAGCGTCAGATGCGTGCTGGAAAGTTCCGGTTTGCAGGCGGCCTATCGGTTCTGGCTGGGCGAACGGCTCGGCCACCCCGACGAGCGGCTGCGCTGCTTTGCTCCGGGGGACGCCCTGCCCGAGGACCTGGATCGGTTGCATCTAGTGCTGTTGATCGCCGAACCCCCTGCACCCCCTGAGGATGAGGATCTCCCCCTGTTTGGCCTGGACGACGGCCTCTGGCTCCAACATGAGGATCAACCGGGTCTGATGACCAAACGGGAGGTGCGGATTCAACTTTTAGCTGACCTGGATCTGCCAGAGAGCGGTGTGCTCTGGGATGTGGGGGCAGGAGTGGGATCAGTGGGACTTGAGGCCCTGAGGCTGCGGCCCCTCCTGCGGCTCTGGGCCATCGAACGACGGGCGGGGGCAGCGGCGCTGATCGGTGCCAATGCGGCTCGGCTCAGGGTTCGCCCCGCCGGAATCATCGAAGCCGAAGCCCCTGAGGCCTTGGCCGGCCTACCCGATCCGGATCGGGTGCTGATCGGCGGTGGCGGCCGCCGTCGCGAGGCCGTGCTTGCGGAGGTGCTGCACCGGTTGCGCCCCGGCGGCCGGGTGGTCGTTCCCCTGGCGACGCTGGAGGCCCTGGCCCCCCTGCGTCAGGCCATGGAGCAAGCGGGGCTCCAGGTGGGACTTCATCAGCTCCAGGCCTGGCGGGGCACTCCCCTGGGGGATGGCACCCGCTTGATGCCGCTCAATCCCGTCCTGGTCTTAAGGGGACGGCGGAGCTGAGGCTGGGCTTTGAGGCAGGAAGCGGATCTCAACCGGTGTCCCCACCCGGATCCCAAGGCGGGCAGCTTCACCGGCACCAATCTCTAGCACGCCATCCACCAGATCTCCAGATCCATAGCTGGGACAGGGCAGACGCGGGCAGGGCGGAGCAACGGCCTCGATGCTGGCGACCACCCCCCCGCGCACAAACAGAAGATCCAAGGGGGCCAAGGTGCGATGCATCCAAAAGCGGGCGGGGTTGGGCGGCGTGAAGCCAAACCACATGCCATGCAGGGGCGGCAGGGGGGGGCGCATCTGCAACCCCCAGGCGTACTGGCGCTCAGTGGTGGGGACCTCCAGCGCCAGGCAAGGCCCTCCCCCCTGGGCGGCCGACACAACGGAAGCAGGCGGCAAAGGCGGTGTCTCTGCCATCCGTGCAGACAGGCACCAACGGGCCTTGATCGGCAGATACTGGGGGGGCTGGCTGAGGCCGGGTGAAGGAGCGGCCTCGGCCCGTGCCAAGCCATGGACCGCCACCCCAGAGACCACGGCCAGCAGCAGCCCATCCCATCGAGCCCAGGAACAAATGTCTTGGCCCAAAACTCTCATGGTTGCTAGGGGAGGGTGGGTGGCAGCTTCTCCGCCAGGACATAGCCCTGGCCGCGCACGGTCTGGAGCAAGCGCGGCTCCCCGCCGGCCTCCAGCTTCTGGCGCAGGTAGCGCACGTAGACATCAATCACGTTGCTGCCCCCCGCTTCGGAGTTCCCCCAAACCGTCTGCAGAATCGTGTCGCGGCTGATCACCTCGCCGGGATGGCGCAGAAAGAACAGCAACAACTGGTATTCGCGAGAGGTCAACTCGATGGACCGCGATCCCCGCCACACCCTGGCCGAGCTCGGTGACAAACGGATGTCCGCCAGCTGCAGATCCGCTTCCTGGGATGGATTTCGAGGGAGAGCACTCAGGGATCGGGGGGCCAGACTGGGGACTGTGGCAGCGAGGGAGAGGCGTTGACCCATCTGCAGGTGCAGCCGCAGGCGCGTCAGCAACTCACTGGGGCCTGAGGTGGTCAACCAGAAATCATCGGCGCCGCTGGAAAGGCAGCGCGACCTCTCCAGCAGGCCATCCGACTCCAACCCGAGCAGCAGCACCGCCGAACTCCAGATCCGCCGCAAGGCGGGAATCCAATCCGCGCAGTCGGGCGAAAGGATGACGGCCGCGGGGGGCTCGGATGCGCCATCCCCCTCCATGCCCGGTGGCCCCTGGGAGTCATCGAGCACCTGGCTGGTGTAACCGGTGAGATCGAGACGGGGTCCCAGCGCGGCTGCCTGAGCGCCCACCAACAGGATGCGACCGACTGCTGTGGTGGCTTGGGTCATGGCCCTTGTCCAACCGCCCCCTGAGCCTGCCTCTCCAGCGGTTCGAGTCCGTTGCCGGGCTTGGCTACATGGGGCAGTCCCCAACCGAGTTTGTTGCGAAGCACCTGGAAAAATTCGTGATCCGCCAAGCGCACGAATCGCACCGGGTGGTCGCTGCGACGAATCAAGACCCGATCTTCGGGCCAGACGTAACAGCCCGCACTGCCATCCACCACCATCATCAAACGCTCGGGGGTGGCCGGAAAGACCGTGACAGGCTCCTTGTCGCTGAACACAAGCGCCCTGGAGGCCAATGAGTGGGCCGCGATGGGGGTGAGCTGCAGCACCGGGCAGTCGGGGGTGATCACGGGCCCCCCGGCACTGAGGGCATAGGCCGTCGATCCAGTAGGGGACGAGAGAATCACGCCATCGGCGGCGATGTCCACCGGGGCATGGCGTCCGATGGCGACCTCAAAGTGACACATGCTGGTCAGCGGTTCCCGGTGCAGGGCCATTTCGTTGAGGCACAACACCTCCCAACGCCGCTGCTCGCCTCTCAGCACGGTCACAACCAGCATTGAGCGCTCTTCGACGGACCAAAGGCCCGCCTCAACCCTGGTGAGCACCTCATCGAGGTCCTGCAGATAGGCCTCGGCCAAGAAGCCGAGATGACCGGTGTTGATCGTCAAGATCGGCACCCCGACAGGGGCGGTCTGGCGTGCCGCCGAAAGCACCGTGCCATCCCCACCCAGAACCAGGGCCAGGGCCAGTTCGCCGTCGAATCCTGCCGGGACACAGGCGGCATAACCCCTGGCCCTCAGATGCTGATCAGGATTGGCGAAACCCACGACGCCGCCGGAGCTGCTCACCCGGAGCACCTCAAATCCCGACGCAGTCAGGCGGGCCTCGATGGCAGTGGCGGTGGCCAGCGCCAAAGGCTTGCCGTCATTGACGATCAGACCGACCCGGGGCACTGAGTGGAGGCAAGCTGCCATTTCGAGTGTATTAGCACCATCAGAACTGCTCCAGAAAGCGCAGATCACTGGTGAACAGCCGCCGGATGTCATCAATGCCGTGGCGCACCATGCAGAACCGTTCGACCCCAAGGCCAGCGGCAAAACCACTCCAGCGCTGCGGATCCAGGCCAAGACCCTCCAGAACTGCCGGATCGACCATGCCGCAGCCCATCACCTCCAACCAGCGACCCCGCCACTGCACATCGACCTCGGCAGAGGGCTCGGTGAAGGGGAAATAACTGGCCCGAAAACGCACTGGCAGGTCACCAAAAAAAGTCTTGAGAAAAGCCATCACCGTGCCGCGCAGATGGCTGAAATCAAGTCCTTCATCCAGGGCGAGCACCTCAACCTGGTGGAACACAGGCGAGTGGGTGGCATCAACGGCATCACGGCGATAAACCCGGCCGGGAACCACGATGCGCACCGGTGGGGCGTGGGCCTCCAGGTGGCGGATCTGAACGGGAGACGTGTGGGTGCGCAGCAGCCGCTCAGCCCCCAGATAAAAGGTGTCCTGCATGTCCCGGGCCGGATGGTTGGGCGGGATGTTGAGAGCGGTGAAGTTGTAGTGATCGCTTTCGATCTCCGGCCCCTCGGAAACGCGATAGCCCAGGCCGGCAAAGATGTCGACGATTTCCTCGGTCGTGGCGATGAGCGGATGGCGATGGCCCGGGGGAGTGAAACTCGGTGGAGCCGTGACATCGAGCCGTTCCCGTTCGAGCCGCTCCGCCATGGCGGACGATTTGAGGGTCTCGAGGCGGGCGGCCAGCTGGGCCTGGACCCGTTCCTTGAGCCCATTGGCCCGCTGTCCTACCAGGGGGCGCTCCTCAGGCCCAAGCCGACCCATGCTGCCCAGAACGGCCGAAAGGCGACCCTTCTTGCCTAGAAGGTTGACGCGCAAGGTCTCCAGATCTGCTTCAGTGGCGGCGGCGTCAATGGCCTCCAGCGAGTCGGATTCAAGATCCGCCAACTGATCGGTGAGCTGCTGCAGGCTGACGGTGGCGCTCACGGCGGATCGGAAACAGAACCGGACTGTAGGAAGCCACCGGCGCCACTTACGGTGCGGCAACTGCGGGCCCGACGATGGCGGCTTTAAACATCCTGATCAGCAATGACGACGGGGTTTTCGCCAAGGGGATCCAGGCCCTGGCGGCCGAGGCCGCGGGCCGGGGCCATCGTGTCACCGTGGTTTGCCCCGACCAGGAGCGCTCTGCCACAGGCCATGGCCTGACCCTGCAGACGCCCATCCGTGCGGAGCGGGCCGACGAATTGTTTGCCGCCGGTGTCACCGCCTGGGCCTGCAGTGGCACCCCTTCCGACTGCGTCAAGCTGGCCCTGTTCAGCCTGTTGGAGCAGCCCCCCGATCTGGTGCTCTCCGGCATCAACCACGGCCCCAACCTCGGCACCGACGTGTTGTATTCGGGCACGGTCTCAGCGGCCATGGAAGGGGCCATCGAGGGCTTTCCGGCCCTGGCGGTGAGCAGCGCCGACTTTCATTGGCGTCAGTTCGACGCCGCGGCCGTTCTCGCCCTTGATGTGACGGAGACGATGCTCAACCGCCACTGGCCGCCTGGCCTGCTGCTCAACCTCAACGTGCCCGCCAGGCCAGCCGCCGACATCGGTCCGTTGCGATGGTGCCGCACGGCGGTCCGGCGCTATGTGGATCAATTCGACCGCCGCCAGGATCCGCGCGGGCGCACCTACTACTGGCTGGCCGGTGAGGTGGTCGATGACAGCGAGGCGGCCCTGCCGTCGCCGGCGGAATGGCCCACGGATGTCAACTGGATCGCCGAGGGCGGCGCCTCCTTGACGCCTCTGCAGCCGGAGCTGTTCTGGCGAGGCGATGCCGCCACGCTCCCAACGGCCTTCGATCTGAGGCCAATCAGGCCCGACGGTGAATCCGCTGCAACATCCAGAGGGTGAAGCCCAGGCCAATCAGGTGGGCAAACAACACCTGGGTGTTGCTCAACACCGAGAGCATCTCAATCGAGGTGATCGGGAAGGTGCTGATCGGGCCTCGGCCCATGCCGGGTCCCATCATCGGCCCGAACAGTCCCGGAGCCTGGAGCGAGGCTTGCAGGAACAAACTGCCCGCTAGGGCCTGGTAACCGATTGCCGCCAGGGTGAGACCGATCAGGTCAGCGATCAGGCCCCGTTTGATCAGTTGGCTGGTCTCCCCTTTGGTGGGCTTGACGGGACTGGCCAGAGCGCGACCGCAACGCACCACCAACCAGCCCTGCCACAGACTCCAGAGCAGCACGAAGAACGACAGGGTGGATAACGACAGCCCCGGACCCAGACCCAAGGCCCGATCGGCATTGGCGGCGACACGGCCGCCAATGTTGTTGAACAACAACACCCCGACGACCACCACCCCCAGCACCACCTGGGCCCAGAAACGAACCCAGCCGACTCGCCTCAGGGCGATGGAGATGCGTTGCAGTTCAACCGGATCGGCCATGAAAGCCCCAGTGCCATCACCCAAACTTGCCATGGGAGGATCAGATCGGTGGCATCGAGGCTCGACCATCCCGATGAACCGGTGGTGAGTCCCCTCCACGGGCCTACCGAGGCCCTCAGGCCCACCGCTATTGCGCTGGGCACCTTCGATGGCCTCCATGCCGGCCATCGAAGGGTCATCGCGGCCGTCAGCTCCAGCCCGGCTCCATTGGTTCCGACGGTGGTGAGTTTCTGGCCCCATCCCCGCGAGGTCCTGCACGGCGAAACCCGTCTTCGACTGGATCTACCGGAGGAAAAACTCGAACTGCTCGAACCCCTCGGCATTCGCCAGCTGGTGCTCGTCCCCTTCACGACCGATCTGGCCAGCCTCAGCCCGGAAGCGTTTGTGGACATGGTGCTTGGCAAGCAACTCGATGCCCGCCGGGTGGCGGTCGGGGAAAACTTTCGTTTTGGAGCCAGGCGCAGTGGCGATTGCCACGATTTGGTGCGCCTGGGAGAGCGCCATGGCATGGCCGTTGAGGTGGTGCCGATGCTCTGGGACCGGTCCGAGCGGATCAGCAGCAGCCGCATCCGCCATGCTCTCGCCAAGGGAAATCTGGAGGAGGCCCGCCGGCTCCTTGATCGCCCCTACCGCTTCCGGGGCCTGGTGGTGCGCGGTCGTGGACTGGGGCGCCAACTCGGCTGGCCCACCGCCAATCTGCGGGTGGATGGCCGCAAGTTCCTTCCCATGGAAGGGGTTTACGCCGCGTTGGCCTGGAGGGTGGGGGGGCAGGAGGGAGCCATGGCCGCCGTCATGAACCTGGGGCCCCAACCCACCGTGGACCCCGCGGCCCCATCCGCCGTCGAGGTGCATCTGCTCGACCGACAACTGGATCTTGGTGAGGACGCTCTTGTGGTGGAACCGATCAGGCTGCTGCGCCGTCAAGAGCGTTTCGCCGATCTGGCGACCTTGACCGCCCAGATCGCCAACGATGCCGAGCAATCACGCCAGAGCCTCGCCCCGCTGCTCAGCTCGTCGGAGAGGCGTGGGTGAGGCCCCAGGCGATGAACACCGCGATGCCACCAAGCAACAAAATGCCTGAAATCAAAACCCCCATTGGGTTCTCCCCGCCGGTGGCGTCCAACGGCGCCGAACCGGGAACGGACCCATAGGATTGGGGTGTGGATGGGAGAGTCGCGACGGAGGGACTCGCCTGTTGTGCTGGCTCGACGGCCATCCTGGTTCAGCGCCTGACCCCCAGCCTAGTCATATTCGCCGAGAGGGACCATCGACCTGACAGACGCGCCCTCGCCCAGCCCCATGTCCCTAACCCCTGCGTCCCTGGCGCCGATCGAGCGACTGATCGACGCCAATCTTGATCGCGCCCGTGAGGGCTTGCGGGTCATGGAGGAGTGGGCCCGCTTTGCCCTGGAACGGCCCGATTTGGTCTGGCGTTGCAAAGACCTGCGTCAACGCCTGGGCCAGCTCCATTGCGAACAGTACAAATTTGCCAGGGATGCCGCCGGTGACCCCGCCACGGGCCTGGCCCACCCGGCCCAGAGCGGGCGTAGCGACGGTCCGTCGATCGTGGCGGCCAACGCCGCTCGGGTCCAGGAGGCCCTGCGGGTGCTTGAGGAATTCGGACGACTGGTCGACGCCGAGCTGGCCAGTAGCGCCGCATCCATCCGCTACCGCCTCTACGACTTGGAGGTCGACCTGCTGCGGGCCAACCCCACCCGGGACGATCGCCGCGACCGTCTGAGCCGCTGCTCTCTCTATCTGGTGACATCCCCGGTGCCCCAGCTGACCTCCGTCGTCGAGCAATGCCTCCGGGCTGGCCTGAGGTTGGTGCAGTACCGCGCCAAGCCGGGGTTCACCCCTGATGGTCTCGAGTTTGACGACAAAAAGCGCCTGGCGGAGGCCCTTGAATTGCGCCGACTCTGCCTGGAGCACGGCGCTCTGTTTCTGATCAACGATCGCATCGACCTTGCCCTGGCAGTCGATGCCGATGGGGTCCACCTCGGCCAGGGGGATCTGCCGGTCGCGGTGGCCAGGCGGTTGCTGGGTCCAGAACGGCTGATCGGTTGCAGCACCCACGCGATGCCTGAACTGCACCAGGCCGTTGCTGATGGCTGTGATTACGTCGGGGTCGGTCCTGTGCAGGCCACCCCCACAAAACCAGGCCGGGAGCCTGTGGGCCTGGACTATGTGGCTGCGGCGGCCCGGGAATGTCCGATTCCTTTCTTCGCCATCGGCGGCATCGATTCCAACAATTTGACCGAGGTTCAGGCGGCCGGTGCCACCCGGGTCGCGGTCGTCAGGGCCCTGACCGAAGCCACCAGTCCCGCATTAAGCACCCAAACGTTGCTTCAGCAACTGGAGAGCCGCCCTTGAGCCCCCCTGAACTCCCTGGCCCGGCCGGCCCTGATCACGATGCAACCGCCATCACGGTGCAGGTGAACGGGGAGGAGCGCCACTGCGCATCTGGCCTGTCGCTGCAGGGCCTGCTCGAAAGCCTCGGTTACCGGCCCGAGCTGGTGGTGGTCGAATTCAACGGCGCGATTCTGGCGCGGAGCCGGTGGCCGCAGCAAAAGGTTCTGGAATCCGATGTGTTGGAGGTGGTCACCATCGTGGGGGGTGGTATCTAGATTTCAGTTCAACCTGTGCAACTCCTATGGGTCCCCGATTGCTGCGGCACCTTGCCGGCCTGATGGTGGTGCCAATGCTGGTGACCACCTTGCTGCTTGCCCATCCCTCCCCCAGCCACGCAGCCAGCGGTGGACGGATCGGTGGTGGCAGCTTCCGATCGGCTCCGTCAGCCCCACGCAGTTATGGCAGCCGCTCCGGCGGTTCCGGTGGCGGCTATCCCCGGGGCACCTACTACCCCAGAGGGGGCTACTACGGCGGTGGTGGCTACTACGGGGGTGGTGGCTACTACGGCGGTGGTTACAGCGCCCCGTTTGTTGTTCCAATCTTCGGTTTTGGGGGCAGCGGACTGCTTGCCTTTCTTGTGCTGATGGCCGTCGTTGGTCTGATGCTCAACTCCCTGCGGGGGAACGGTGGCAACGCCAGCCTGCCTGGACGAGATGGCCAGGACAGTCTGGGACCTAGCGGGGTTTCCGTTGCCTCGGTCCAGGTTGGACTGCTGGCTTCCGCCAAGGTCCTGCAAACTGATTTACGTCGCATGGCGGAAACCGCCGATACGACCAACAGCAGCGGATTGCAGCGGGTTCTCCAGGAAACCACCCTGTCTTTGTTGCGAAACCCGGAACTCTGGGTCTATGCCAACTCCGAAGTCGGAGTGATTCCGTTTACTTCGGCAGAATCAACGTTCAACCGCCTCTCCATGCAGGAGCGCAGCAAACTGGAGCGGGAACTCACTGCCAATGTCTCGGGCCGTCGTCATACCGAATCCAGCAACGGTGTGGCTGGCCAAAGCGACTCCACCAGTGACTTCATTGCCGTGACGCTGCTGGTGGCGGCCCGATCCAAACTCGATCTCAAAGGATCCAGCACAGCTGAAGATCTGCGTGAATCGCTCCAGCGCCTGGGATCGGTGCGCTCCGAAGATCTCCTGGCCCTTGAGGTGATCTGGCAGCCGGAGGGCCGGGGCGAGGTGCTCAGTCAGGAGGATCTGCTCACCGCCTATCCCCAGATGCAACACCTCTGAGCCGCTGGTGGGGGCTACCTTTCGCTCCCACCGGTCCATGGGCTGTTGATGATCCTCAGGGCCGCCATTGCGGCCCCGTAGCCGTTATCAATGTTCACCACCGTCAGCCCCGGAGCGCAACTGGCCAGCATGCCCTGAAGGGCGGCCCGCCCCCCTTCGCTGACGCCATAGCCCACCGACACGGGCACACCAATCACAGGCTGGGGCAGCAATCCCGCCACCACGGTCGGCAACGCCCCTTCCATTCCGGCACAAACAATCAGGACGGCATAACGCCTCAGGCCCTCGAGGCGATCGAGCAGGCGGTGCAGGCCAGCCACGCCCACATCCAAGATCAGATCGCTGGCCACCCCGTGGCAGGCCAGGGATACGTTGATCTCGGCGGCCACGGCCAGATCGCTGCTGCCTCCCGCCAGAACCGCCACGGCCCCCAGGCGAGGGTCAGGGTCCGGTAGTGCCGGAAGGGTCAGACAGCGGGCTTCCTGGTGGTGCCCTAATCCCTCCAGAAGATCCTCTTCCCCGGACAGCAGCGTCAACACCGCATCGACCTGCTGCGCGGAGACCCGGGTCACGAGCACCAGCTCCCCAGCCGCTCGCGTGGCCCGGATGATCGCGGCGATCTGGGCCGGATTCTTGTGTTCGCCCCACACCGCCTCCACCACACCCAGGCGGCGGCGGCGATCCAGATCGAGCACGGCATCCTCAAAGGGGGGAGGGAAGGCCATAGTTCAGGGCCGGGTCAACAGGGCAACGGCGTGAGCGGCGATCCCCTCCTCACGACCTTCCGGTCCCAATCCCTCATTGGTGGTGGCCTTGACCCCAACCTGCTCCGGATCGATGCCCATGCGGGCCGCGAGAGCCATCCGCATGGTGTCGATGTGGGGCTTGAGTCGGGGACGCTCGGCAATCACCACCGCATCGACGTTCAGCACGCGCCAGCCCCGCTCCGCCACCAGGGCCATCACTTTCTGCAGCAGTTCGAGGCTGTCCGCGCCTTTCCAGCGGGCATCCTCCGGCGGAAAATGGCGACCGATGTCGCCGAGGGACAGGGCTCCCAGCAGAGCATCCATGACGGCATGAACCAGAACATCGGCATCGCTGTGACCGTCGAGCCCCAGCCCCTCGGGATGGTCCAGTCGCACACCACCCAGGATCAAGGGGCGATTTGGAACCAGGCGGTGAATGTCGTAACCATTGCCGATGCGCAGATCCATCGTTGCCCCCGTGGAAAGCCGAGCCTCAGTCCAGTCTTCCAGGCTGGCCCGCTGGCGGGCGGGCAATTCCTCCAGCCAGCGGGCATACAAATCGGGACGACGCTGGCGCGTGCGCTCCAGGCTCTGTTGCTGGCGCCATTGTTCGATGGCGCCATGGTCGCCGCTGCGCAGGACTTCGGGCACTTCCTGGCCCCGAAAGAGGGCGGGACGGGTGTAGTGGGGGTGTTCGAGCAGGCCGTCGCGATGGCTCTCCGCCTGCAATGAAGCCACCTTCCCGACCGTGCCAGGCAGGAGGCGAACAACGCCGTTGATCACCGTCATGGCCGGCAGTTCGCCCCCGGTCAAGACAAAATCACCCACCGAGACCTCCTCGTCAGCCAGGCCACGGATGCGCTCATCAAAGCCTTCGTAGTGGCCACAGAGCAGAACCAACTGGTCGAACTCCACCGCCCAACGCTGTAGATCCGCCTGAGTCAGAGGCTTGCCCTGGGGCGTCATCAGCAGGACCCGCCGGCGGGCCAGGATCGGGATGGCCTCAAAGGCGGCAAAGACCGGCTCAGGCTTGAGCACCATGCCCGCGCCGCCCCCGTAGGGCAGATCATCGACCTTGCGATAGCGATCCGTGGCGTAATCGCGGGGGTTATGGGTGTGAAGTTCGGCGATACCGGCCCCAAAGGCTCGGCCGATCACCCCGAGCTCCCCCAGGGGCCGAAAGGCCTCCGGCAACAGACTGACGACATCCAGGCGCATCAAGGCAAAGCCATCAAAGGGCCTGGGCGGGCGGGCGGCTGACGCGGCGAATCTCCGAACTGAAGCTGGCCCGACCCGGTTCCCCGCCAGCCCGGTGGGCCAGGCTGCTGCGCAGGCGCAGATTGGGCTTGGCAAACCAGATGCGCTCGCTCACCTGACCGTCCTCCACGGGACGGCCAAGTTCAAGGCTGCCGTCGGGCCAGAAGTTCCAGGTGCCTGCCGTGGTCTCCCGCTCTGAAGGGGCAAACAGGGCCTGGCCATCCGCCAAGAAGGTCAAGGTGGTGACGCTTCCATCCGGTGCGGTGACCAGCAGGCCACCGGGGGCGCCATGGGTGGTTGGGGCCAGATAGTCGACCTTCATTTCACCCCGCTCGGAATCGTGCCAGGCGTCGTCGTCGCCGGCGTCCAGAAGATCGAACTGGCTGCGCAGGGCAATCCACTCGCCTGCGCAGGAGATCAGGAAGGCCTCAATGCTGGATGGCGGGAAATCACTCAAGGGACTCACGGGCCAGGGGATGGGTCAGCCGCAACCATCCTCTCAGTTGGTGTTGAGACCCAGTCAGTCGGCGTTGTACCCCAGTTCCGCCAATCGTGCGGGACTGCGTCGCCAATGGGGCACCACCTTGACGAAAAGCTCCAGATAGACAGGCCCGTCCAACAGCTTCTGCATCGAAAGCCGAGCCCCCTCGCCGATGCGACGCAGCATCTGCCCCCCCTTTCCGATCAGAATCGCCTTCTGGCTGCTGCGTTCCACCACCACAGTGGCCAGAACGGCCAACCGGGGTCCGTCCTCCACCATCCGCTCCACCCGGACGGCCACCGAATGGGGCACTTCCTCACGGGTGTGGTGCAACACCTGCTCCCGGATCAACTCCTCCAACAGCAACTGCTCGGGCTGATCCGTCACGGCATCTGCTGGATACAGGTGGGGCCCCGGAGGCAAGGCCAGGCTCAGGGCCGTCACCAGGGCATCGGTGCCTTCTCCCGTCAGGGCACTACAAAGATGAACCGGCCACGGTGGGCGGGAATGGCGAGCCTCCACTTCACCAGAGCCAGGAGCATCGATCAGCTCCCTGTAGTCCATTTCCACCTGCCTGCGTCGATCGGGATCCAGCTGGTCGCTCTTGTTGAGGGCCACCTGAACGGGTAATCCGCCCTGACGCAACAGCTCAACGATGAAGGCATCGCCACCACCTGGGGGCTGGGAGCCATCCAACAACAACAGCACAACATCCACTTCACCGATGGCACTGCGGGCACTGCGCACCAACCGCTCACCGAGCAGATGATGTGGCTTGTGGATGCCAGGGGTATCCAGCAGCACCAGCTGGGCCCCAGGGGTGGTGAGGATGCCGCGCAGGCGATGGCGCGTGGTCTGGGCCACAGGCGAGGTGATCGCCACCTTGGAGCCGACCAGCTGGTTGAGCAGGGTGGATTTACCCACGTTGGGCCGCCCGATCAGGGCCACAAAGCCAGAGCGGAATTCGGCGGGTGTCGCAACAGGGAGAATGGAATCCATATCCTCAACATTGACAGCCCCTAGCGCTGCCTTCCCGTTAAGACCCACCCTGCCAGCCCATGTGCCCCCCCCTGAGCAGCGACCCCAGCCCCGAATCCGATCCCGTCACCACGGCCATCGGCTTTCGCGAAGCCATGGCCCTTGCCAGTCAATGGCTGCAGGAGTGGGAGAAGGAGGAATTGAGCGATGAGGTGCTGGGCGATCGAGTGGCTCAGCTGGTGGCGAGCCGAGATGGGGCACGAGGCTTCTTCGTGGTGGCGTTGACAGGGGACGGCCCTCTGATGGATCGCCCGCCCGAGCCCCTCATCCACTCTCTGCGTCAAGCGGGCGAAGGGGTTGTGGATCTGACCGCGCGCAATCTGGCCATGAGCACAGCCATGGCGCTCCATCACCGACGCAACCAAGACAAGGAGGCAGCGCTGGCCTCACAACGCGTAAGCGAGCGCAGCCTGGAACTCCTCCGCCTGCTTGAACCTGGACTTGTCAAGGCGAGACTGGAATCCCTGCTCGCCGCCAGCCGACGGGGCGAAGGGGAGGACGTGGAGTTTCTGGAGCGATGGGGTTACGACGCCGAACAACGGGATCAGATCAGCAGCGCCATTGAATCAGTTGCTGAAGGGTGACAATCAAACCCAAACCGCCTTGGCATAGATTGCTAAAAACGAAGATAAAGCAGGGCCATGGCCTCCCAATCCGTATCGCTGAGTGCAGGCTGGAAAATATAATTCACATTGAACCCCAAGGTCAGGTGGGGCAGGAGATTGAAGTCGACGCCTCCCGTGAGCATGCCATCCGTGGTATGGGTGGTGTCGGTATTGGTTGCGATCCCTCCGCCCAGATAGGGTGAAACGATGAAACGGGGAAACAAGTCAAGCGTAAGAGGTATTTGAAAAGAGCCATCACTGTTATCCACTCCCTGCAGATCTCTGTTCAAAAAGATATAACTGGGCCGCAGTGAAACACCCAGGCCCTCTCCGAAGGCATAACCGAGACGACCTGTCACGACGGGACTGGTGCGATCGCCCGCAAAGCCATGGATTCCACCCCCGATGCCAAAAATGGGACCTGGTAAAGATGCAGGATTGACCACAGGAAGCGGGGTCTCCAGAGGAGCCTGAGCTTGAGGATCCGCGGGGAGGAGGTCGTAACGAGAAACCGGTCGCCACGCCAAGGGATTCACACGGGCGTCGGGCAGGGGGTTCCAGGCGGCTGGCATCGATCGGGGAGCCACCTGGTGCCAGGGCGCCAGGGGTTGAAGACCCTGAGCGCGGGCCGAAGGGATGGCCGCCGCCAGGAGAGCGACGACCCCAAGGGTCCAGCGGACGGCAGCGGAGGGAACCATCACGAGGCCGGTTGAGAGGCGGCAGGGGCCGGTGAAGCCGCCTGGGGTGCCGCCGGCGCCGGCGCTGCTGGTGAGGACTCTGGGGCTGGTGGCGAAGGAGGTGCCTCCGGCGCTGGGGATGAGGCCACCGGCGGGGGGGTCGAAGCAGCGGCTTCAGCAACACCGGCCGATGGAGATGCGGAGGAATCAGCGTGAGAGTCGGAGACAGGAGAGGCCGCCGAGGCAGCCGATACAGGTGAAGACTTCGGTGCCAGGGAGGCGGCCGGAGCGGCAAGGGGTGGTGAAGCCAAAGAATCCGAGCCTCCAGGGCCTGAGGAATGGGCAGGGGCTTGAGTCTTGGGTACGGATCTCAGTGGTGGCAACTCCTTGAGGGGCTCGACATGCACGATGGCGGGAGCCACGCGACCTGAAGCGGGTAGATCCTGACGACCACTCCAGCCGCGAATGGCCTCAAGAACCGCAGGATCCTCCGGCTTCGACAGCAGATCAACACTGCCATCCGACTGCAAAGCCAGCGGTACCGCTGTGGTGCGTGTGACCTTCATGGAGGGCACATGAACGACCCTCGCAGCCTCAAGCTGGGCAGGGGGCTTCAAAGGGGTGGAGATATTGATGGCTTTGAGGGCACGACGCATCGGCTCCCTCCAGGCCTGGGGCAAAGGGGCCAAAGGATCCGAGGAACGTGCCAGGCGAGCCCGCTCTGAGAGGGCGAGAGCAGGAGCAGGGGCTGCCTGCAGATCATTGAGCGTCAATGGTCCCCCCAATAGCTCGGAAGGGGTGAAGGAACGTTGCAGGAGGTCGTAACGGGAGGCACTGGCCAGAGGTCCGACTGTCGACGTCAACGTCCTTGCTGAAAATACTGAGGGAGCCCGCGACAGAGAAGCCAGAGGTCGACGCGGCATCGGTTCATTGGCTCCGGGAACCGGCGACTCACCACCATCCACCAGGTGGCCTACCCGGACAGGGCCCGCCGTGGCAGACGCCCCAAGAAGAACTCCTGCTGAGGAACCCGGCGAAGCAGATCCAAGTGAGGGACGATCCAAGTCGGCCGGAGAAGCCAAGGGAGGAGTCGGCAAGGAAGCGGCCAACTCAGGCTGGGGGAGGGCCAACGGACGGGAACGATGAGATTCCGCCTGCCAGCGGTCATGGACATCAATCCCGACCAAGGGCAACCAGACGGACTGGGAGAGCAGGGCCCAGGCAACAGCTCGGGTATTAACAGGATGACGTTGATAGCTCATGGGGAGCAAAGTAGAGATTTACTAGAAACTAAAAGATGGACGTCAATTGTTGTTATTGTTCCAATAATTCCAATAGTTGACATAACTGAATATACTGTTTAAAGCGCCGATGGGCTCAGCCAGATCATTCAGCAAATTCAAGGTCTTTCCATAAAGGTTACTTCGAACAATGATCGTGTCATTATTGCGAAGCGGTGGATTGGTGAGATTGGAAACAGGGAGGTCATCCTTGTAGGCGAAGACTTGCCGGGTCGTGGTGCCATTACGGTTGAAGCGAACCAATTCAATACGATTCGCTTGAGCGCGACGACGAATCAAACCGCCGGACCGGAAAATAGCTTCAATCAGTGGAGTGTTAGCTGGCAAAGCGACTGAACCAGGCGCTTTGACCTCACCGATAACGGTCACATTGATCGTTGCAGGAGCCAAATTGGTTTGACCAAGGGCGAGAATCTCGTCAGGAATTGGCTGGGCCGAACGTGAAACAATAAGAGTGTCACCATCGAACAAGACGGGGTTTTGCAGTTGATTACCATTCATGAATAGGTCAGCAAGATTAAGCGTCGTTTCTTTTTGAGCCCCCGCAGAACCCGCCAATCGCCTTAGGTAAATATTACGAACATCGGCATTAAGCGTGATACCACCAGCCGTCTGAATAGCCTCAACCGGATTTGAAAAAGAGCCTAATGGATAGAGACCTGGACGACCAACTTCGCCAATAACAGTGACCTTCACCGGTCGGGGAGTCGTCAGGGTGAGAGTCAACTGGGGACGGACCAGTTGCTTAGCATAAAGAGAAGTCAACCATCGGGTGGCCTGTCCGATCGTTAGGCCGATCAATTGGACGGAGCCCACCAATGGCAGAGTGGTTGTGCCATCCGCCAAGATTCCAAAAGTTCCGTTCAAGGACTTCGCTTCAGGATCAAGAAAATTCAGTTGCAGTCCATCTCCAGGTCCAAGGGTATAGAGATCACTGTAAAGTTCGGGCAAAGAAAGCGAACGTTCTGATGACGGCATGGGCGCAGGCCTGCGATCCATCAGATTTTGTTGGGTCGCGCCGGACGGCAACGCATAATTATCCTGAGAGCGAATCATTTTCGCTCCGGGATCGCCTGCGCCAAGCGAGTTCACCAAAGGTGCTGCCAACAGGCCCATGGGTGTAGTCACCAAAGAGGCGGTGGCGGAAACCGCAACCCAGCGCAGCAGTCCCAGTCTCAGCGCTGATGGTTGGCTAGGCAAGGGCCTTAGAGAATCGTTGTCTGGACTGGAGTTCCTCACGAAAACCATAGGTTCGTGGAGGCACCTTAACCGATCCTGACTGGAGAGTCACAGACCCGAAGACAAAAGCGGTCACCGACCAAACGAGACAGCCTTGCAGTTGCCTTAGACTATGTTCCACATTGGATGAACTGCCGTGACTCGAGCCGGTGCGCCCCTGCTTCCAGCACCTGGGGGTGACCCAACGTTGGGCGGCCTAGTGCCCACGGGTTCCCGGCCTGTTGAAGCTGGACTACAAGATCAGGGGCATCAGGGCTTATCGCCTTTGGCCAGCGATAACCGTGAAGGGGGAATCCAGAATCTGCTGCGCACAATCAAGCGCCGTCAAACATTATTTTTGTTCACATCAGCACTGGTTTCTGGCGCCCTGGCCGTCAATACCATTCGTGAACGCATTTTTAGTCCCGTTTACCAAGGTTCCTTTCAACTTCAAATCAGTAGCCCCTTTGATGAAGGTGGTTCCCCTGTGGCGGGAGACGGTGGCAAGTTAGAAGCAATTGCCCGCTACAAGCAGAGAATTGATGTTCCCAGCCTAATCGTTCTCTTACGTAGTCCATATCTAACATCTCCTGTTGCAACGAGACTTGGTCTTTCTAATGAAGAGATCGCCAAGAATCTGATGATGGACACAGTGCCAGGAGTTCAGAACGTCATTCAAGTCGATCTCCGCTGGCCGGACCCCACCAAAGGCAAAGCCGTTTTGGCGGCATTAGCCAACGATTATGTGGCATTTTCACTATCCCAGCGTCAGGCGACCCTTGATTCAGGAGTCAAATATCTTGATCAGCAGGCCCCTGCGATCTTGCGTGAAGTCGCATCCCTGGAAAACCAGCTAAGTCGTTTTCGCGAAGCCAACAAAATGGTCGATCCGGTGGCCATGGTCACCACCATCGAAACCCGTCGAAACTCTCTCGCTAACGACTGGCAAAATCTTCAGCTTGAGCAAGCACAATTAGAAAGCCAACTGAATTCAGTTGAGTCAGGCCGTTTATCTTTTACCCCCAGCGGAGCCCCGTCGGCAATCAATCAGCTCGGCAACAACGGCACTTTGATACCAGGAAGACAAGAGAAAACAGATGGCAGCACGAATAATGTCAAAACGCCCTCAGAACAATTAAATGAATTTGAGATGCAACTCGCCCAAGCTAGGGCAACGTACAAAGAAGATTCTCCGATAGTCCAATCTATCCTTGCTCGCAAAACCGCCTTGCTACCAGTAGTACAATCTCAGAAAGCAGATGCCATTCGAGCCAAGATATTCGCCAATAAATCGCAGCAAGATGAAGTCAATCGACAAATAATGCTCTATAATCGTAACTTCAAAAACAGTCCTAAAATTCTTAGGGAGTACGAAAAAATAATGTCTAAGCTGGCAAGTGCACGAGATAATTATGCGTCTTACTTGAAGGCTAGAGAAAATTTCCGGCTTGAACGATCCCGCTTTATAACTCCATGGCAAGTTATTTCACCACCAAATTTTGGAGATACACCTGTTCAACCTGATATCAAGAAAAGTCTGCTCCAAGCCATCTTACTTGGGTTGTTGTCTGGTATTGGAGCGGCCATTCTCCGTGAAAAAACTGATAACGTTTTCCATACTCCTATGGAAGCAGAAAAAGAACTTCAGCTTCCAGTACTAGGACTTATTCCCTATCTACCTCTTGAACCTGGAATTGATATTTCTACAAGCATCTCTAAGATGTCTGCTAGTGAAAGGTTTGCCATCAAGGAATCTCTGCGAAGTCTCTTCACAACTTTTAGGCTTCTGCGCGCAGATCATAACATCCGTCTCGTAGGAGTGACATCTTCTACCCAAGGTGAAGGTAAATCAACATCAGTGAGTATCTTCGCGAGAACACTCTCTGATCTTGGCTTGAAAGTTCTTGTGGTTGATGCCGACATGCGTCTGCCTATGCAAGCTCGCTATCTCGGGATTGCCTCGGGTGAAGGTTTTTCTTCGGTTCTTTCTGATTCTAGTCTTCAAATCAGCTCTCTTATCGTCAGCCTACAAGACAATCTTGATGTACTTCCGGCAGGCCCCAAACCGCCCGATCCCGCCAAACTGCTTAATTCCACAAGGTGCAGCGAGGTCATTAATGAACTAAGAGCAATGTCAGATTATGACATTATTCTATTTGATGCGCCACCATGTTTAATGCTTTCCGATCCAATTCTTCTTGGTGAAAAACTAGATGGGATTCTATTTCTTGTTGGTCTTGGTAAAGTGAACCGTAATCTCGCCCCCCAAGCGGCTCGCCGAATCAAGGCTACAGGCGTTGATCTACTCGGAATCATTTGCAACCAAGTGAACTTCCCGAGTCGCCTCAATGATTACGGTTATGAATATGGTTACTACTACCATTATGCATACGCTTATACAGATAGTTATGGCAAGCAGAATACCAAGTCGAACGGGATTGGCAGCTATATCAAACGCTATCGCGATTCTTATATGACTAAATCAGCTTTGCCCAACTCAGATAGATATACAAATTCTGGCATTGGTCGTTATATTGACGATGGGGTTGCTAACGAAGTCAATAAAGACAAATTACCAGCTGCTAAACCTACAAATTACGACTTACCGACTACAACACGTATTAAAAAGTCTTCGAATCAAGGCAATTGGATTTCAAAGATATTCCGTCGTAATAAAAACAACTAGGAAGCACCTCCTTGTTTTACTTGATTTACTTTTCTTTAAGGATACTTTCAAGCATCTCTAAGTATTCATAACTTGGCGAAGATATTGGGTGACATCTTCGTACCCATTCTAAGGCTGAAAAAACATCGAGACGGTTAATCCTAGCTGTTAAACCAACAGCCATCAATGAAGATCTTTCTTGGCCGGCAAAACAATGCAAATATACAGGGGCAGAAGTAAACACCAAATCCTCAGCCGAATTTAATGCCAATCTCAATCGGTCAATACCTAAAGGCTCTTGTTGCCTATGATCAGGCAAGGGTACATTAACCGAATACCAGTTGTTTGGAATAGGTGCAAAGACATTCTCATCAGGATAACAACAACTAAATCTCGTCTTAAATCCAACCTCTTCCAACTGGTTCCACTGAAACGTTCTGCGAGGCATCGGTCCTATCGCCAATTGACGATTTAATATCCAGCTATAAATTAGCGGTTGTGAAAATAGCTCTTCCTGCACAGGTGCAGGCTTGCCTTGATCATTCGATAAATTTTGGAGCTTCTTCCAAAAAGCCATTGATATTTTACTCTTTAATCAAAAGAGTTTTGGACTTGATTAAGCACTTGAATCCATAATTTATTAGCTTCTTGTACGTTTAGACTAGTTTGAAGTGTGATCAACATGCAACCATATTTACGGCTAGGAACCAAGCCCATAATTCGTTTGATACCAAGATTTGAATCATCAGTCGCGCCTAACTTATCCACAGACAAAGTCAACTGATCTTGACCGATATTAAACCCACTGGGCCAAGGAGAGCCTGGTACAAAACAAGTCTGAAAATTAGTACCCTTCGCAGTAGTATGTGAATTAAAGAAAGGGGGTTGACTGCTTACAGAAGCAGATTGATTTAAACGGAGCGATTTAAATGACTCTGTAATACGAGAAACGCTTAGATCTTTTCTATCACGCACTTGAAAATTAGCAAACCTTAATTCAGACTTACTGTCTATCTCAACACCAGATATTGGAGTGTGGGACAAATTATAATCTCTGTGATAGGGAAGGATTGGCAATGATGCCAAGATGTGACCTTTAGTGGCTAGGCCTGTAGCAAATGAATTAAGCTGTTTTTCAGATAATTTTGGTGCTTCAGGCCACCGAGGAAATATCATCGTCTGCACTGCAGCTAAAGAACTGATCAGAGCCAGGCCGCTGTAAAAATTTCTAAGATTGAGAGGTTTCATTTATGTTAATTAGAATTGGTGTCTTGACTTGAATCAATAATGAGCGATTCGGGTCCAAGCTCATTCTCTAGTAATCTCATGTATATTGTTCCAAATACAAAGACCGCTAAACCCGAGAATATAAGTGATCCAGTATCCTTGTGAAAGAAGTCGAACCAGAAACCGTATCCATGGCCAGATCCATTGGCACTGAATATGGTAAGTAAGGCGATGCGAAGAGTGTTGGAGATTAAACCTATAAGTGGTGCAACCAGAAAGATAATTATTCGAGAGGCTAAAGAGCGTAAGCGAAAAGCAAGAAGAAAAATCATGGCAACACAAGTCACTTGAGAAATCATGTCTAAACCATTACATGCTCCTAATACAGTCACGCCTCCTCCTTTAAGAAGAACTTCTCTTCCATTGACCATAGGATCTAATCCTAAAATTGACAACCAAAATGCTGAAAGTTTAGCTGTCAACAAACTCATTGGCACTTCAGGGATCAAGCGAATTAATAGGGCATTTGCTGGAAACAAAAGCATACATAAAAGTGAGTCTCTAAATCTTCCGATGAATCTTGGCCTTTCGATTAATAGAATTAAAGCCAACGCAGCTATTGGAGCAAGAATGAAAAGTATGCCATCAGCATGCAAAATAAGCGAAGTTCTAAAT
>JBEIVL010000055.1:0-8232 GCA_040373885.1 Aphanothece sp. | reverse complement strand
ATCTGGCCCGGGCCATCGCCCGCGATGGCGAGGGCGCCACCTGCCTGATCGAGGTGACGGTGACGGGGGCCGCCACCGAGGCTGACGCCCGCAGCATCGCCCGTACCGTCTGCGGATCCTCCCTGGTGAAATGCGCCATCCATGGCCGCGATCCCAACTGGGGTCGCATCGTGGCCGCCGCGGGCCGCGCCGGGGTGCCCCTGGATCCGACGGCGGTGGCCTTCTGGCTGGGCCCCTACCAGCTCATGCCCGCCGGCCAGCCCCTGGCCTACGATCGCGCCGGTGCGTCCCAATACATGACGGATCGAGCCGCCGGCGCCTATCTGGGCGATGACACGGTGGCGATTCGGTTGGCTCTGGGGGATGGGACCGGTGAGGGGGTGGCCTGGGGCTGCGACCTCTCGGATCAATACGTGCGCATCAACGCCGATTACACGACGTAGGGGGCCGTCAAAACCAGCGGATTCCCTTAGCGTTGACAGGATGAATCATCCGTTGTTGATCCTTGTGCCTTGGGGCGTCTTTGCCCTCGCCGCAGGTCTTAAGTTCTGGCGCCTGCTGGGCTTCTTCCGCCAGCCTCGTCGTCCCATTCCGGCTGGAACCGAGCAGGTTCGTCAGAGCCTGGAGCGCATCTGGGCCAAGGCCCAGCTGCCAAGCTGAGGCCCAGCAGCCAAGCTGAGGAAGCCTCAGTCGCTCAAGGGGCGGCCGCTCTGGATCTGAACCGCTTTGGAGCGATACTGCTCTTGAGTGAAGACATCATCTCACAGACGCGAATCTCAGGGTATTTTTCAGCCCAAGGCCGCAAGCGGGACCGAAGAACTTTCCGTAATTCATGGACGCGGGGGTGGTCCGCGAAGGTTCGTTTAACCACCAAAACATCGCCAAAGATCTGATGGAGTTTGAAGGGTAGTATTTTTTGCGTTTCGTTAAAAAGAGCCAAGCCAAAGATAGAGGCAAAGGTGGTTGTCATTTCGGTTTCATTTCTGCCTTCCCATTTGCTCGCGTCATAGCGAAACATGTTTGAGAGGGAGTTCCAAAGGCCCAGGCTTTTTGCGTAGTTTTCAAAGACAGGGAATGCCCCTGATGGTAGGGCCAGGGAGGGATAGGCCGTAATGTCTTCCAGGGTCAACTCACGGGTGATTGAAAAGAGTGGATGCGTTTCAATCGCCGTCAGATGACAGGGGAAGTAAGCCAGGGGGTAAGTGGCCAATTCGGGGTCGTCTTCGGGCGGGCTGTCCGGGTATGGCGCGATCCAGGCATCCAGCACGCCATCGCCAAGCAGGGCCAGGGGTCGGGACACATCCATGAAGTCGTGATTACCAAGGACAAAGCCATCAATCGGTTCATTCAGATAGGTTCGCCCTGACCAGAACATGCCCTCAATCCTCAAGGGGCGATGGCCTATCCAGCGATGCTGCTGATGAACATGCCGCTCAAGATTGACCAGAGAGGGATCACTGGTGATTTCATACTCATTATTGATTTTTTTTACATTTAGGCCAAAGGTTTCACAGCATTTGTGCAGGTTGCGGCTGATGGTGGATTGGTTGAGGCCTGAGCGCTTGGCCACCTCGTCGCCTGTGCGCAGCCAGATCAGGTAATCAAGGCAGGCAAGCGTATCGACATCTACCACTTTTTTTAAGCAATGGAATAGGCGAATAGGGTTAAATTTAGCATGGCATTTGCACGTCGCTTGGTTTTTTAATATGCAATATCTGCATAATGCATTTTTTGGTCCTGATTCGGCCAGCGAATTTGCTGGAGGTGTGCCTTGGCCTTGGGTTTGCTTCGCTGTCCTTTAAGAGTAAGAAGGCCTGATGTGAACCAAGGCGGTGTCATCAAAGCCTGCAGCTGTGGTTTCCAGTTTGCGGCGCTCCTCATCGGTGCGGGTGCAGGCGAAGCCGTAGCGGGCGCGCACCCGTTCGGAGGCCTCCTCAAGGGCGTTGATCGCCTCGGTTCTCAGGGCGGACACCGGCAGGCTCTGGCCGGGCCGCAGCCGCTGCAGAATCACTGTTGATGGGGAATAAAGTTCACTGGTGTTGCCATCGGGCCACTCCAGGGTCAGAAGAACTTCAGGCATGGATGTTTCTCTTAGAAGTGAACTAATTCTGTCTTGACGGCTCCTATAGCCGCTTCATTCAGGTGATGCGGGCTTGTCATCTGGCTGAAGTGGAACAGTCATCCCGATGACGCGCTAAAGCCCGTCAAGGCTTCCCCCCCTGGCCATAGTGGCGAGCGGGCACCCGATTGAATCAATTCCACCGATGCAGGGCCCTCCAGGAAACGGCCGATCGGCCTGCACCAGAGCTCGCGGTGGGGCGCCACCGCCGCCGCCAGATCCACCATGGCGGCCGGATCCAGCGCCAGCAGGTAGCTGTAGCTGGGGAAACAGGTCAGCCAGGCCTCCATCGTCACCCCGGGCGGCGGCTCGATGGCTTCCAGGTCCAGCTCCAGCGTGCAACCGGCCGCCTCAGCCAGCATCACCGCCGTGCCGGGAATTCCTCCCATGCTCACATCCTTGGCCGCCTGGACCACCCCCGCAGCGGCCAGCTGCACCATCAGCTCGTGGTGGGCCCGCAGGCTTTCGCCCTCAGCCTGGGTGGCCGCATCCCAGAAGGGGTAATGGCGATGGAAGGCCCCCTGGTGGTTGGCGAGCAGGCAACAGATCTGGCCCGGCCGCGCCAGCCGGGCTGAGAGCACGGGCCCCGGGGCCGTGCCCAACACCGCCACCGAAAGAGCGCTGTAGGGGCTGTGCAGGTTGGTGTGGCCTCCCACCATCGGCACGGCGAATTTGTCGCAGGCGAAGCGCATGCCCGCCAGCAGCGCCGCCGCCGGTTCCGGTCCCTGGCTCCAGAGGCTGTTGACCAGGGCCAGGGGCCGGCCCCCCATCGCGGCGATGTCGCTGAGGTTGACCAGCACGGCGCTCCAGCCGGCGAACCAGGGGTCTTCGGCCACCAGCTGGGGGTTCAATCCTTCGCAGGCCAGCAGCAGCGGCCCCGGGTTGGCTGGCACCAGGGCGGCATCATCGCCCAGGGCCGCCGCCGCTCCCAGCTCGGGAAAGGGGTGATGGCCGAAGGTGCTCGCTGCCGCCTGGATGTCGCGCTTGCCCTGCAGGCCCGTGAGTTGGCTGAGATGTTGGGCCAGGGCCGGCAGGTTCGGGTTCACAAACTCAATCATCCAAAAAGACGAAGGGGGAGGCGCAAATTTCATCCCTGCCCCAAGGGGAATGGACCGATCACCATGATTCCTCAGCCCTTCCAGCGCTTTGAACGAAGGGCCGAGATCCCCCCCAAATGGGGGGGGGTGAGACCAGGGACGTCCTGGGCACCTTCGTGATGAACGGAATCGCCCCATGCTTGGCCTGGAGTGTTCATGCCGCCAGCAAACCGGGGCGCCGTAGGCGGGAGGGGAGGTAGTAGCTCAGATCGGCTTCCATCAGGTGGTGGGGGATGCCGCGGATGTCCATGGCCTCGAGGGAGTGCCAGTGGAGTCGTTCGAAGTAGCGCACGTTCTGGAGCTGGACCGTCGCCAGGAAACGCTGGGCCCCCCAGCCGTGGGCCGTGGTCACGGCCTTCCAGATCAGCCCCTTACCGATCTGGTTCTTGCTGCGGTAGTTGTCTTTCACCCCCAGTCGCCCGCCGTACCAGAGACCCGGTTGCTCCTCCAAGATTCGCACCACCCCCACCACTCCGAAGTATTGGGCGGCGCTGGGGTAGATGGCGGCGATCGGGTACGCACGATCATCACGATCGTCGCGGTCGTGCTCTTCAAAGAGGTGCTGCTCCTGGCAGAAAATGGCGCTGCGCAGCTGCCAGTAGCCCTTCAGCAACGGCGATGTGGGTTGCAGCAGGTGGAAGGAGAAGCAGCTGGAACTGGTTCTCGGTGAGATGCGGAAATCTTCGGCATCCACACCGATGCCCAGGCGCACCGATGGGGTGAAGGCCGCCGGAGCCGAACTAACACTGGAGCCGATCTTGAGGCTGCTGCCGTCCAGAAAGGGCATGGTCAGATCTCCTGCTCGAACAGGGACAGGGCCGAGCAGGCCCCGCATTTGGCGCAGCCGGCCGCCATCGCCGCTGCGCTCAGGTCGGAGGCCCGCAGCAGGGCCGCCACGGCGGAGTACACCTCAACCATGAACGCCGTGCTGGGGGCGGGATGGTCCTGCAGGGGCGTCCCGGCAATCGGCACAAAGGGCACCACGAAGGGATACACCCCCAGCTGAATCAACCTTTCGCTGCAAGTAATCAGCCCCTCGGTGCTATCCCCGAGCCCCGCCAGCAGGTAGGTGGTCACTTGGCCCCGGCCAAACACGGCCACCGCCTGGGCGAAGGCGTCGTAATAGCGCTCCAGGCTGAGTTCCGATTTGCCCGGCAGAATGCGGCGCCGCACCGCCTCATCCACCACCTCAAGGTGCATGCCGAGGCTGTCCACGCCGGCGTCCTTCATGGTCTGATACCAGCTGGGATCCTCCGGTGGCTCGCATTGGGCCTGAATCGGCAGGTTCACCCGCGCCTTGACCGCGGCGGCGGTTTCGGCCATCACCCGGGCGCCCCTGTCGTCGCTGTTCGGGGTGCCCGTGGTCATCACCAGCTGGCGGACACCATCGAGGCGCACGGCGGCCTCCGCCACCTCGGCCATCTGCTGGGGCGTTTTGCGCACCACCGTGCGGCCCCCCTCCAACGACTGCTCGATGGCGCAGAACTGGCACGATTGGCTGCGGTCACGAAAGCGAATGCAGGTCTGCAGCAGGGTTGTGGCCAGCACATCGCGGCTGTGCAGCAGGGCGATCGAGCGGTAGGGGATGCCCTCCGCGGTGCTCAAGCCATAAAAGGCCGGTTCGGGCGGCGCCTGGACGTTGGCCAGAACGGCGGAATCCCCCAGTCGCAGGCCGAGGGAGCCATCGCCTTCATGGTTGAGGCGGTACGGCGACGCCTGGGAGACGGTGTTGTACACCGGCACCATCACGGTGGTGCCATCGATGGTCAGGGCCCGGTGGTCGGAAGGGCCGGCGCCGCCGCGGCGGCCCTGGTTTCCCGGCACGGAGGGATCGACCACGCCATTGACCTGCAGTTCGGTGAGCAGGGTGCCCAAGTGGTGCTCAGCGTCAGCCACGAGCCACCTCCACGGCGAGGGGCAGTCCACTGCTGAGGGCCTCGGGTCCCAGGGGCTCCGGCCGCGGCGATCCCGCCAAGGGGGGCGTGGACGGGTGGAGCTCCAGGCCGGGGGCTGAGTGGGCTGCGGTGGGGGTGGATGGCGCCACTGGAGGAGCGTCCTGGCTTGTGGGTTCAAGCAGACTGTGGGGCCTTTGGTCGTGACGCAGCCCCAACAGATCTGGCCGGCTGTAGTGGCCGACGCTGTCCATCATCCGCTTGCGTTTGGTGATCAGATCGAAGTCCAGTTCGGCGATCGCTAGGCCCTCGCCCTCCGGCAGCGGGCCAGCCAGGTAGCGGCCCTCGGGACTGATCACGGCCGTGTGGCAGCCCCCCTGAAAGGCCCGATGCAGGGATTCATCAGGGGTGATTTTGGCGTAGTCGCTGGGATCAAGCCAGGCGGTGCTGCACACCACAAAGCAGCCTGCTTCGAGGGCGTGGTGCCGCATGGTCACCGCCGTCTGTTCACTGAAGATGGGCCCCACCAGGGAGCCCGGAAACTGGGCGCAGTGGATTTCTTCTCCCTGGGTCATCAGGGCAAAGCGCGCCAGGGGGTTGTAGTGCTCCCAGCAGGCCAGGCTGCCGATGCGACCCAGGTCGGTGGCCACCACCTGGAGGCCAGCCCCATCCCCCTGGCCCCACACCATGCGCTCGTGGTAAGTGGGTGTGATCTTGCGACGTTTAAGCAACAGCTCGCCGTTGTCGTCGATCAGGAGTTGGGTGTTGTAGAGGGTGCCGCCATCCCGTTCGTTGATGCCCAGCAGCACATGCAGGCCCCATTGGCGTGCCGCTGCGGCGATGCGGGCCACCTGGGGGCCATCGACGCGAACGGCCTGCTCGTAGAGCTTGAGATGGGAGCGGCCCATCAACACCGCAGGTTCGACGAAGGAGAAATAGGGGTAGTACGGAAGAAAGGTCTCGGGAAAGACAATCAATCGCACCCCGCACGCCGCCGCCTCGGCCATGGCCGCCAGCACCCTGGCCACGGATCCCTCCAGGCTGCCAAGCACCGGTCGGATTTGGGCGGCGGCGACAAGGATGGAATCGGCCATGGGCTGGCGGGGGAGGCTGCGGGGTAAGGGGTGGGCGCTCAGGTGAGGCAGCGCTCATCCTGTCTTTGAATTGGGAATTGCGGGGGATTCAGAGGGTCCAGGTGTCGAGAATGAAGGCCCCTTCCTTGCGATGCATCAGGATGATGTCCAGCACATCCAGGGGATTGACGGGGGTGATCCCTGGAATCAGGGCTCCTTCCCCATGGCCATACAGCGCCTGAAGAGCGAAACGGCAGGCGTAGACTTTGCCGCCCTGATCCATGAATTTCTGCAGACGGGCGTTGAAGTTGAGGTGACCGTCAAAAGCGGCGTCACCCAACTTGGGGAAACCTCGCTGCACCCCTAGGGTGACGCCAGGTCCGTAGAGAAGAATCGAGGTTTCGAAGCCCTTATTGATCAGACGACTGGCTTGCAGCAAGTTAACCAAACCAATGGAGCCTTCAAAGGCAACGGTGTGGAAAGTGACCAGGGCTTTTTCGCCCGGTTCCGCTTTGACATCGGGAAAGACCTTTTGCTCGTAGTCAACAAGAAAATCTCCCGGCTGATTGGCGGGGCGGGTGACTTCGGGCATGGGGATTGGACCTAGGCGGCGCAAGACCCCGGCAGATTGCACTGCCGGCCCTCGAAATTGTGTAGCGTTCATCACTGTTTGCCCCGTCTTGGTTGTTTCCGCTACCGGCAGCAAACCGTTTCCAACCCAAAATCAATTCAACCCATTGGATGCTGATCGTTTTGGCTGATGTGGTGGCGCCCATGACCCTCGAGGCCTCCGTGAGTCCCCCTACCCAGGTCGCGTCGGCATCGCCGGCCGCTCCAGCCCTGCCGGCCTGGTCCCCGGTGGTCATCATCGGCGCCGGTCAGGCGGGACTGTCGATGGCGGCCTGCCTGCGGCGCTGTGGCATTCAGGCCCTGGTGCTGGAGAAGAACCAGATCGGTCATGCCTGGCAGCACCAACGCTGGGACAGCTTCTGCCTGGTGACCCCCAACTGGCAATGCCGTCTGCCCGATTTCCCCTACGACGGCGACGACCCGGAGGGATTCATGGGCCGTGATGCCATCGTTGATTACGTGCGCCGCTTCGCCATCCAGCTGGAGATTGATGTGCGCGAAGGCGTCAGCGTCAGCGGTCTGCGGCGCCAGGGCGAGGGGTACCGGCTCCACACCAGCGCCGGCCCAGTGGATGCCGATCAGGTGGTGGTGGCGATCGGTGGCTATCACCACCCCAAGCGCCATGCCCAGGCCCAGCGGCTGCCCGCTTCCGTGGTGCAGCTCGATGCCCGCGACTATCGCAATGCCGACCAGTTGCCTGCGGGGCCGGTGCTGGTGGTGGGGAGCGGTCAGTCCGGCGCCCAGATTGCCGAAGATCTGTTCCTGGCCGGTCGCCGCGTCCATCTCAGCGTCGGTTCGGCGCCGCGTTCACCCCGCCGTTACCGCGGCAGGGATGTGGTCGACTGGCTGGAGGCCATGGGCTACTACGCCATGCCGATTCACGAGCACGCTGATCCCAAGGCCGTGCGCTCCAAGACCAATCACTACCTCAGTGGTCGTGATGGCGGGCGCGAGATCGATCTGCGCCGCCATGCTCTCCATGGCATGCAGCTGCATGGGCGTCTGCTCGAGCTCAGCGGCCAGAGGGTTGTGTTTGCCGATGACCTGGAGGCGAACCTGGACCAGGCTGACGCCGTCTACAACCGCATCGGCCACAGCATCGATCTCTGGATCAGCGATCAGGGTCTCGATGTGCCCCCCCAGGCCCCCTATGAACCCTGCTGGCGGCCTGAACCCGGTCCTGCCCCAGCCCTTGATCTGACCGCCGAACCCCTGGCGGCCGTGATCTGGTGCACGGGCTACAGCAGTGACTTCAGCTGGGTTGATGTGCCGGTGTTTGATGGCGCGGGCTATCCCTCTCACGATCGCGGCGTCACTCCCAGCCCCGGCCTTTATTTTCTGGGCCTGCCCTGGCTGCACACCTGGGGCTCTGGTCGTTTCTGCGGCATCGCCGAAGATGCCGAGCACTTGGCCGAGGTGAT
>JBEIVL010000008.1:0-47353 GCA_040373885.1 Aphanothece sp. | reverse complement strand
GTCAGCGATGGTGTCATGTCCGAATCCCCGTCCAAAGAGGTAGGTGTCATTACCGTTGCTGCCATCAAGGCGGTCATGCCCGGATCCCCCCCAAAGGGTGTCTGCGCCAGTGGCAGCAGATAGGAGATCGTTGCCATTGCCGCCACTGAGGATGTCGTTGCCGTCACCGGCCATGAGGGTGTCGTTGCCTTCCTGGGCGATCAGCAGTTCGGCTTCTGCGGAACCTTGCAGTTGTTCAGAATTAACACTGCCAATAATCGGAAGCTCTCTGTTTAAATAGAGTAAATTTAGATTTTTTGCCTCACTACTTAGGTCGATTTCCCGGGTGATCGCCTCCAGCAGTTTTGGCGCGTCGATACCCATACTCAGGAGGGCCACCCGCTTGGGCATCCATGTCTCAGGATCACCTGTACCAAATCCTTGCTGGAGGAGTAACTGAGCTGCTTTTTGACCATCCCACCGCAGTTGCTGGTCGATGTCATTCCACTTGGGTTGCATAACCTGCAGAATGGGTCTCAGAATCTCGCTTGACGCGAGAAGGATGTTAACAAATTGACATATTTCATCAAAAATACGTTGTATTGTTATGCCTGTATTCGAATCAGGGGTGCCATTGTTTGTAAGGTATTTCATGTCAAATAACACCTCAAGTGCGGCTAACGCACGCGCATCTTCTAGGAATGCTTGTGTGTTTGGGTTGTTGGCTTGGACCCCTGTCCAGCAATAGATTAAATTGGGGATTATTTGTATTCTTGTTTCTGAGTCTGCCTCAAGCCATCGGCTGACAACTTGGCGTAATTCTCCGCTCTTGTCAGTTTGGATAGCATAATGCAAGCTGCCTACGTTGCCCATGCCTGCGATATTTGGTAAATCTCGGATCGAAGCTTGCGTTGATTTGAATTGACCTTCACGCGTTTTGAATGGATCTGTGGGAAACAGAAGATCTTCTATCTCATGGCTAGTGCCATCTTTTGTTTTGTAGTGGCTTAATAACAAGTGGCTAATTCCCTGGGCGTCAACCCGATTGGCTTGCTGATAGTTAAGCTCGAATTGGCTGATTTGTAGTTGTTGAAGGGTCTGCAGCTCACCATCATCCAACTGTGTATTGCTGTTTTGATCTTTCCATACGGCTAATTTAGTCCAGATCGGATCCAACTCATTGATAACGCCATCATTGTTGTTATCAAGTTTTGCCAGAGCTTCAAAACCATTGCTTGCTCTTTGTCCATCTGGCAAAAGTGTATTTTCACCGAATATTTCTCCTCCCGAATCAATCGTGCCATTTTGGTTGTTATCCCATACCAGGATGCCATCATCGGGTGCTACCCATGCCGTTTCTTCGGCGAAGCCATTATTATCATGATCGAAATATTTGCCGAATCCACGGGCAAGCGTTTCGACGCCATCGTCATCAAGGTCAAGAACTAGTGGGTCCCGAAAGCGAGCGCGATCTGTTCGTTGGAAGCGATTGCGTAGCCAATCAAAAAATGGTTCCAAGCTAGGAAGCCAGGGGATTGACGGTGCCCAATTGTCCTCGTTGGTATCTGATGCGGGGCTGAATAGTCGGCGTCCGATTTCAGCTAGCTGTGATAACGGGGAATGACTCTCAGCCGTTTTTACTAATGTTGTAATATCTCCCATCATGTCGCCTAGGCTTTCTTGGACTTGGTGAATCAGATCTTGACCTAGATCTCTGGCCTGTTGTCCAAGTTGTTGGCCATATTTGATTAAACTGCTGATGAAATCTACGGCTTGTTGACTGCCATTCTGGATGAATTGGCTGAAATTCTGGCCCTCTATGTCATCCCATGCGCCCATCGTATCCAATTGGGCCACGACCGCTCTGACTGCATTCTCACCGGCGATGCTTCCGGCAATCCCCCCTGATAGAAGCAGGGTGGCGGCACCGACAGCCCCCCAGGGGCCCGTGAGGGTCAAAGCTGCAGCTGGAGTGGTCAGCAGCTCAATGGCCAAGGCGCCCGCCCCCAAGCCGCCGACAAAGCCCAGCAGGGTCTTCAACGCCTCCGTTTTTTGATTCGCCTGCCAAAGGCTTTCGGCGGTGGTCCAGGCCACCACTGCAGCGAGGCTATCGCCCACTGGGCCTGTGTATCTCAACAACGATTTGGCTCCACGCGTCAGTGGAGGCAACGACTCATCCAGCGAGCCAAAAAGTTTGCGTCCGATGCTGAAGTCCATCAGACTTGTCATTGGCAGGGCGTTGATCTTGGGTGCCCCGGATCTCCGGAAATAATCATCCGTAACCTGTATCATTTTTTCGCCATTGATGTCACCAATGATCGAGCCTGATTGAACCAAATTAAGGTACGATCGTGCTCTTACCATATCTCCAATATCTTGAACTGCTTTTGTCCTAGCCATTTCCGCATTGTCACCATTGGCCAGGGCCTGCTCAAGCGAGATTTGGTAGCGTTCCAGCAGCAACTGTCTTGGCAACCCATCGACACTCGGTATGTTCTCGTTGGCTAATAATGCATCCACGAGCGCATAGTTTTCTGTTCGAGCGAAGACGGAGTCATGGCCAGATGTTGCAGTTAAACTTGAAAGGGCCCCCTCTGATTCACGGATAAAACGGGCGGAGATTTCGTCAATCATTCCTAATGACCAGCCATCTTTGCCTCGTTTTCCCCATAAAACTTCTTCTATCATTTTTGTCAATTCAAGCTTTTCGATATTCCTTCCTTCTAGTTCTGCTTCGTATTCAATTGCCTTTCTTATTTCCAATATAAATGTATTTTCGTAGAGGATTCTAACTGCTTCCGTCCTGTCTGCAATCCTTACTTTGTCTGGATAAGCATCGTAAAGTTGATTGGCGACTTTGTGCGACTGTGTGTCCTTGAAATTTCCTGAGTAGAGTATCGTAAGGCCTGGTTGTGTTCTTGTGGCATCCTGTTCTAAGCTTACTTCCATGCGTGAGGCTATATCTTGAAGCTCTTTTAACCTAATTGGCTCTCGTCTTTGGTTGGCAATTTCTTCATTTGTCTGTTGGAGCCACTGCTCCCAGTCGGCTTGATTCATTTTTTCTTTGGCTTTTGGTAGTTTGGTATGTTTACTGTTAAAACCGGAACCTCTATAATTCCATGCCACTGTGTATATCTGCGAAGAGACTCTTCGATGGCCATGCCGATGGCTATGTATTCATTTTGATTTTCGAAATGATGCTTTGAGATCTTGTGAGTAGCTCCCTTTTTGGTGCCAAACCACATACAGCCTTGCCCGATATCTCTGACTTCCCACTCAATGGCTCGGGCTTCGTTGTTTTTATGCCCTACAGCCTCAAAAGCGATCTGCTTCTCCCCAATGAGCAGCGCAAATAGGTCCGGACGCTCTCCGCCACCACCCAGCCGCACAAGGGAAATCCCCCTCTCTTTGTCGATGGTGCGACCGGTGCGATCCAGATTTTCGTCGTAGTGATTTGGTTCGTTGATGAACATGGCCAGATTGCTTGGGTTGGCTGGACAGCACGTCCCCGGGGACGGGTCCCCTTGGACGTGCTTGCCCGATCATGGCCGCTTTCCAGCCGCCCGTCAGCGGCATTCGCTGGGCGCAGAATCGGGACCGTATGGGTCATGGCGACAAAACGTTGACACCCTGCAGCGTTCCCGCCTGCGGACAACCTCAGCCCCAATCGAGTGTTTTTGGCCCCGAGCCTGTCTCGTCTTCAGTCATCCAGGCGCAGCCATTTCGCGGCCTGCCTCGCCGCTTGATCCTGTCCCAGACGATGGCCTCCACTGAAAGCCGCCATGGCGCTCAGATACAACAGCAGAGTGGTTCCAGAATCCGAGTTTCGTGGTTGGGCGTCGCTGCTGGCGGCCCCCCCTGGCGGCTTGATCGCCCCGAAGATGGTGATCACGGCGAAGCTCACACTGGCCAAGGCGGCCAATCCATACAGAGCCGGTATCAGGCTGCGTCGGCTGCGGGCGTGGATCGCTAATGGCACCATTCCCACCAGGGGAACCCCGGCAGCCAGGGCCCAAAGCCATCGCGCCCGCGAGCCGTCTGCCAATCGCCGCCGGCAGGCGGCATCAAGGGCTTCTTGGCGGGTGCTCATGCTGCCGTTCCCCGCCTGGGCGCCCCACGGCGCTTGGCCAGCACTTCCAATACCTGCCGCCAATCCACCCCATGGTGGGCTAGTGCCACCTGCATGTGGAAGATCAGATCCGCCGCTTCGCCGGCGATGGCCCCAGCGTCGTCGTCCTTGCAGGCCATCACGAATTCGGCGCTCTCCTCACCGATCTTTTTGAGGATACTGTTATCTCCGCCTTCTAACAGCCTGTTGGTATAGCTGCCCTCCTCGGGCAGGATCCGGCGGGCTGCCACGGTGCGGAACAGTTCGCTGCAGACATCGGCCGGTGGTGGTGGCGCACCGGCTCCGCCTCCGCTGGCGTTCTTGCCATCCAAGGACAGGACCTCCAAGTGCAGCCCATCGTCGTAGAAACAGCTGCGGGCGCCCGTGTGGCACGCCACATCGCCCACCTGCTCGATACTCAGCAAGACCACATCGGCATCGCAGTCGTAGCGCAGGCCATGCAGCTTCTGGAAATGGCCGCTGCTGGCCCCTTTATGCCAGAGCTCGTTGCGTGATCGGCTCCAGTAGTGCACCTCTCCGCAGGCAAGCGTCTTGAGCAGCGCCTCCCGATTCATCCAGGCCACCATCAACACGGCCCCATCCAGCCAGTCCTGGGCGACGGCGGGAATCAGGCCGGCCTCGTTGAATCGCAGCCGATCCAGCAAGGGATGGGCCTCGCTACCCCCGTTGGGCTCGACGCCCATGGCGGGGGGCTGGGATGATGACAAGGAGGAAGCCTCCACGTCGGGCACGTCCGGTTGCAGCGATCCTCTCCCATGCCCTCCCCCCCTTCCCACACCTGCAGCAAGAGCTTCGGCGGTTTCCCCTGCAGCCATCGTCAATGGCGCCATCCGGGCCACTGCCGTTTCCTGCATGGCTACAGCCGCAGCTTCACCTTCTGGTTCCAGGCCGAAGTCCTTGATGTGCATGGCTTTGTGGTGGATTTCTCCAGCCTGCGTGCCCTCGAGGCTCAGTTGCAGGACCAGTTCGACCACACGGTATTGGTGAACGGGGATGATCCCCTGCTGGATCAATGGCAGTCCCTGCACGCCCAGGGGGCCCTGGATCTGAGGGTGATGGAGAACGTCGGCATGGAGGCCAGCGCCGCTCTGGTGTGGGGCTGGGCCAATGCCTTGCTGCTGGCCCAGGAGGGGGTACGGGCTTGTTGTTGGCGCGTGGAGGCCCGCGAAAACGAAAAAAACGCCGCCTGTTACACCGCCACGCCCTCTTGGTATCGGTCAATCTCCAGCCCCGCGTCCCTTGAGCCCTGGCCCGCCCCCTGACCTTCCCTCCATGCCCTGTCTATGGTCTTTGAATCCGCTGCCGCCGGATTGCGCGGACGGCATCTTCCTTCCCCCCCGCCGATGACGAGCATCAGCCCAGGCATCAGCCCTTCTGCCACTGATGCGGTGACCGCCCTCGATGCCCTTTCCAGTCAACCCCTGCCTGTCACCATCCTGACGGGGTTTCTGGGGGCCGGCAAGACCACCCTGCTGAATCACATCCTGACCAATCAACAGGGAGTGAAGACCGCTGTTTTGGTTAATGAGTTCGGTGAGATTGGCATTGACAATGACCTCATCGTCGCCACAGGCGATGACATGGTTGAGCTCAGTAATGGCTGCATTTGCTGCACCATCAATGGGGAGTTGCTCGATGCTGTCTATCGCCTCCTGCAGCGCCCCGAAAAGCTCGATTATCTGGTGGTTGAAACCACGGGGCTGGCTGACCCCCTGCCGGTGGCCATGACCTTTCTGGGCAGCGATCTGCGCGATCTGACGCGCCTGGATTCGATCATCACCCTGGTGGATGCCGAGAACTTCAGCGATGACCTGCTTCAGGGCGAAGTGGCCCGCAGCCAGATCGTTTATGGCGACATGCTCTTGCTTAACAAGTGTGATCTCGTCAGTGAAGAGCGATTGCAGGAACTCGAACGTCAGTTGCGAGAGATCAAGTCAGAAGCTCGCATCCTGCGCTGTGTGAAAGGCGAAGTGCCGTTGCCGTTGTTGCTGAGCGTTGGCTTGTTTGAAAGTGATCGGGTCGCCGCTGAGCAACAGCACGACGATTGCGACCACGACCACGGGCATTGCGTGCATGAAGACGATCATGCCCACGACCATGGTGCGGACCACGGCCATAACTATGATCATGGCCACACCCATGACCACAGCCATGAGCACAGCCACGGTCACAGCCATGCCCACGGCGATGAGCATCACCATGAGCATCAAGGCAATCCTGATCATCAGAGCATCGAAGGCTTCACCTCCTTGTCGTTCAGCAGTGAGGCCCCCTTCTCCCTGCGCAAGTTTCAGAACTTTCTCGATACCAAGCTGCCCGCCTCTGTCTTCCGTGCCAAGGGAATCCTCTGGTTCAATGAGAGCGAGCGCCGCCATGTTTTTCACCTTGCCGGTAAACGCTTTTCCCTGGATGACACCGATTGGAATGGAGCCCGCAAAAACCAGCTCGTGCTGATCGGCAAAGGCTTGGACCACAACCGCTTGCGTCAGCAGCTCCAAGCCTGTGTGGCCCGAGACGCGGGCAAGGGTTTTGGTTGATTCTCGGCTGGTTCCACCCTTGGGGATTGGGTTGGGCATCCACCACTACAGAAGGTTCCCTCAAAGGGCCTAAGCTGGATCACCGACCGTGAATCCATGAGCGACATTTTCTTCGCCGCCATCGCCTTCGCGGTGCTCGCTCTGGTGGTCTGGCTCAGTTTTGATTCCGATGATGACAATGGTGGCGGTGGCCTGATGCAACCGGCCTTGGTTCCCATTCGGGTCCGTCAACGCTGATTTGTGTTGCCACAGGGTCCATCGTCCTGAGACGTTGCTCAAAACCTTGGCAAAGCTCCCCATTGCACCAGGGGATTGGATGAGTTCCTACAACCTATGGGGCTTTGGGGCTGGTTTGTTCCACTCGATCCGTTGATCGGCGGGGACGTCCCCCTCTTCTTGGAGAACCCTTAAGGAGCGGCTTCAAGCCACTGGGGAGCCACCCGAAGGCCTGCTGCACCTGCGGGAACTTCGATCAGGTTGGAGGAACGGATCCGAGAGATCAGTCGCGTAGTCGTCACCCGCGTGGTGCCGATCAACTCGCCGATTCTTTCGTGCGTCAATCGGAAAGGGAGGTCGCACCAATCACCGCAGCGACGTCCCAGTCTCTCCACCAGGAGGGCCAGCACGGCGTGGAGCCGCTGTTCCGCGCTACTGAGGTGGCGGATTCTGAGAAGTTGCAAGGTCCATTCATTAACGGCGTCATAGCCCTCCATTTGCAGCGGCGTTGCGTCGCTGCGGAAGCGCAGAGGGGTCAAGGCTTCAACGCAGACCCCCTCACTACAGAGTCGATCCGTGCGCAGCTGGTCGCCCGCCTGCAGAAAGGCCAGGGTCATGCCTTGGGTTTCGGGGCAGGGGCAGTAGACCCGCGCCATGCCTTCAAGCACCTCCAGACAGTTCGCCTGGCTGCTGGCCCCTGTGCCGATCAGAACGCTTTGGCCTGGGTTGATGCGGATGTTGGGTGGGTTCACGGATGAAAGGAGCCTGGGGGGGACTGGTGGGTCGGCGCGCGGTGTGCTGCTGGGAGGAGCGGAACGGTGATGCGGGCGGGATCGACAGGAGTGGGGATTGGCCGATCTGCGGGCTCTCCGCGGGCCTAGCGGCGATGCGGCTGCCGTCCTGTTGCGAATGACTCGCAACCTAAACAAGCGACCCTGCTTTTTGCAAGAGATTCGCATTAGCAATGCCTTGATTGGCCCTGGGCGCTACTGCTCACGGCGATGGGGCCGGGTTCGCCGAACGATGCCGGGGCCGCGAGGCGAGACGGGATCTGGGAAGAGCCATCACCCATGCCGAGCGTTCCAAGCCACGGGTCGACAGGGATAGCGGGCCACCCAATGGCGTGACCAGGTGGTCCGTAGGCGGCCTCGCTGGAGCTGTCTTCAGCGGCTCCAGCCAAGGCTGCCTCCGTTTGTTGGATCTGTTTGTTGGATCTGTGCCGGAGGATGGGCTGATCGCTTGTGCCAGGTCGGAGCCCCATGGCCTTCCGTTTTCGCCGCAGCGCCCGCCTGGGGCCTTTGCGCTTCAACTTCACGAGCCAGGGGCTCAGCTCGATTTCCTTGGGGGCTCCCGGTGTTTCCTTGAACCTGCCGATCCACCGCCGCGGCGGTCCTCGGACCACCCTGGGTCTGCCGGGAACCGGCCTGAGCTGGACCATGGAGGCCCCCCCAGCAGGAGCGTCGGCCAAGGCACGATCAGATCCTCCGTCCATCACCAGCACGACCACCGTCCCCTGGCCCGCTGGGGAGGCCGCGGGACTCCCCAACAGCCGTCGGTTGCGATCGAGCCAACTTGAATCGTTCCGGATGAGTTGTCTGCAGATGCTGCGGCAACGCCTTTTTGCCGAGGGAGCACCGGGCCACCTCCTCTGGGACCAGGACCTGGTCAACCGTTTGCTCCAGGACGCCGATCTGGGTGCCCGCAGCGCCTCCCAGCTCGCTGCCATTGCCAGCCCCGCGGCCCTTGATGATTACGTCGGCCGGGCCCGCAGCCAAGATGAAGTCAAACGCCGCTGCCAGCGCTGCATTGATGCCGTGTCCATGGCCCTAGCCCTTGTCGCCCAGAGGCGGTGGTCGTGACGGCCCCACTCTCCCCTTCTCAGTTCTGGGACGATCTGTACCAGAGTGGTGGCGACGCCTGGGAGCTGGGAGAGTCAGCCCCTCCCCTGCGGATCTTTTTACGGGACCACCCCTTGGCCCCGCGGCCGCCGGGACGGGTTCTCGTGCCAGGTTGCGGCCGGGGCCACGAAGCCAGGTTGCTGGCCGAGCTGGGTTTTGAGGTGGTCGGACTGGATTTCAGCGCCGCGGCTCTGGCGGAGGCTCGGCGGCTGAGCGCGCCTTTGGGCAAGCCGGTGCGATGGCTGCAGGCGAATCTGCTGGATTCAAGGGAATGGAGCGCCGCTGGGCTCGATGCCGCCAGTTTTGATGGGGTCCTGGAGCACACCTGTTTCTGCGCTATTCCCCCGGATCAGCGGCAGAACTATCTCAAGATGGTGCACACCCTCTTGAAGCCCTCGGGCTGGCTTTTGGGCTTGTTTTGGTGCCACGGCCGCCCGGGCGGGCCCCCCTGGGGAATCGCCGCTGCCGATCTGGCGGACGCCCTTGAGCAGGCCGGCTTCCAGCAACGGCTCTGGCAGCCGGCCCTTGGCTCGATCCCCGAGCGGGAGCAGGAGTGGCTGGGTCTTTGGAGCCGGAAGGATGACCTGGCGCCTGACCAACCAAACGATTCCGCTGCTGGGTTGCTGGCGAGTCAGGGGCCAGCCGAAGCCCCAATGCTTGGCTTTGAAGGCACTCCCGATGAGCTTGGCCGGATACGGGCGGCCCTGCTGTACATGGGCCGGGACCTTCAGCACCGCTCGTTTGCGGTCAGTGCGGAGCGGCGTCAGCTGCTATGGGAGGAACAGGACCGCTGCCTGGCCCTGGCCGAAACGATCGATCGGCTGATCCAGGCGGCAGCCGATCACCCAGGCAAAGGCGGTTGAGTTTTGTTAAGGTGCTCTCACGTTGTCGGTTGACCCATGGGCGAGTTGATGGAAATGGGATCTTCAGGCCTGTCGGCCTCGGCCGTTGTTCCCATGGTCTTCGCGCTCGCAGCCGTCGTCCTGTACGGCGTTTTCGGTGTTGACACCAAAAATGATGACGACGACTCCTCCCCCGGTGGTGGTTTGATGCAGCCTGTGGCCTGAGATCAAGGCCTTCAGCTCACCTTCAACCCTGGCGGCTCCCAACCGGTTGGATCTCGGGAACCGGGTTCTTCATCGACGTGGAGATCTTTTGCTGTTGATCCCCGATGCATCCGTCAGGCTGAACATTTAAATCTGGGTTTGGATCAAACGCCAGTTCAATCATGCACCAATTGAGCTGGATTTAACTCCCATGGAACTTCTTGTTATCCATATGGTCTTGCTGATCGGCATTGCCGATCCGGCCTAGGGCCGATCAAGCTTGATTTTGATAGGCCCGTGGAACCAGCACCAAGAAAAGCAACCACCAAGCCAGAATTGCCAACGACACCAAGGCTGTGATCCACACGCGATGCAGCAACCACCAACTGGTTCCGATGACTGCTGCACCGGTGAGCAGAATCGTCCAGGGCTGACACCACCAGGGTTTGCTATCCCAGATTGAACCCATGCCTGGTTCGGCAGGGTTCAATTCGGATTCAAGGGGGGGATCAGGGTTTGCCAACGGCGGCAGGAACGTTGGCTGAACCAGGCTTGTAGCTCGGTGGGGCATTCGTGCCCACCAGTTGCAATTGACGCATCAAGGCGGATTCGGCCGATTTGTACTGGGGATCCTTCAGGGTGCCGAGATCTTCCAGCTTGAGCCGCTTGGCATCGTCTTCCGTCAGCTTGGCGGAAACGTCCGGGGCAATGCCGTGTTTGTGGATGTCCCGGTTGCTGGGGGTGAGGTATTTGGCGATGGTCACGGTCATGCCGGAACCATCGGAGAGGGGCCGCACCGATTGGACCAGACCCTTGCCGAAGGTCTTTTGTCCGATCAACAGGGCTCGTTTGTTGTCCTGCAGGGCCCCGGAGAGAATTTCACTGGCACTGGCGGATCCTTCGTTGACCAACACCACCAAGGGTTTGTCGGTGATGGCGTGGCCATTGGCGCGCTTGATGTCCTGAATGCCGTCCCTGGTTTTGGTGGAGACAATCACGCCTTCATTGAGCCACTGACGGGCAATCTCGACACTTGCCACCAACAGGCCACCTGGGTTGCTGCGCAGATCGAGCACATAACCCTGGACGCCCTGTTTCTCTAAATCCTTGATGGCGGCCTGGGTGTCTTTACTGGCGTTGGCATTGAACTGCTTCAGCCGGATGTAGCCAATCTTGACCCCATTGGGGCTGACATTGACCCGATGTTCGACCGCATGCAGTTCGATCAGCTCCCGTTGCAGGGGCATCTCCAATAGTTGGCCCTTGCGCCGCAAGGTCAATTTCACACTGGTGCCGGCCTTGCCCCGGATCAACTTGACCGCGTCTTCCGTGCTCATGCCTTTGGTGCTTTGGCCGTCGATCGTGACGATCACGTCCTTGGGCTGGACCCCGGCACGGGAGGCGGGAGAGCCCTCGATCGGAGCGATAACAACCAATTCCTTGGTTTCTTTGTCCAGGCTGAGCTGGATGCCCACCCCGGAGAGTTCTCCTGAGGTGTCGATCTGCATTTCCTTGAATTCTCTTGGATCCAGGAAACGGGTGTAGGGATCATCCAAGGTCGCAAACATGCCCCGGATCGCCTCATAGGCTTCCTTATTGCCGGCGTAACTGCGCTTGAGCAAATCCTTGCGCATCAGCCGCCATTTTTCAGCGTCATATTTGCCAGTGGTGTCGAGATAGTCCCGGAAGACGATCTGCCAGGCCTGGTCCATCACCTCCTTGGGACTATCGGCAATCGTCACCGCCGGTGTCGGCGCCAGTGCCATTTCCCGGGCAAGAACGGCGGTAGTCGCGCAAGCGCCCAGTCCAACAAGCACCATCAAGGTGGTGCGTCCACTCCGCATGGGAGCCTCTGTGTGATCGTTCCTACAACGTAGCGCCAGTGCTTCCCCGCTCAGGGGGCCTCAAGGGTCAACCCAGCGTCCGTCCTCGCGGATCAGGGAAATCAGCGCTTCCACCCCTTCGGCTTCACTGACGCGGCGAATCTCGTCGCGACCGCGATACAGGGAGATGGTTCCAGGCGTTTTGCCGACGTACCCGTAATCGGCATCGGCCATTTCGCCGGGCCCGTTGACGATGCAGCCCATCACGGCGATATCCAGGCCGGTGAGGTGAGCGGTGGCGCTGCGCACCTGATGGAGCACCTCCTCAAGATTGAAAAGGGTGCGGCCGCAGCTGGGGCAGGCCACGTATTCCACCATCGTTTTGCGCAGGCCCAGGGCTTGCAGAATCGAATAGCAGACAGGGATTTCCTTCTCCGGTGCCTCGGTGAGCGAGACCCGGATCGTGTCCCCCAGGCCCTCCGAGAGCAGGGTGGCGATGCCGGCGGTGCTCTTGATGCGTCCGTAATCGCCATCGCCGGCTTCGGTGACGCCCAGGTGCAGGGGGTAGGGGAATCCCTCGGCGTCCATTCGGTCGGCCATCATGCGGTAGGCGGCAAGCATCACCGGGGCCCTAGAGGCCTTCATCGACACGACGATGTTGTGGAAATCGAGCCGGTCGCAGATGCGGATGAATTCCAGGGCAGACTGCACCATGCCGAGGGGAGTGTCGCCGTAGGTGAACAGCATCCGCTCGGCCAGTGAGCCATGGTTGACGCCGATGCGCAGGGCCTTGTCCTGGTCTTTGAGCAGGCTCACCAGGGGTTCGAAGGTGGCGGCGATGCGCTCACCGATGGCGGCGAATTCCTCGGAGCTGAATTCGCTGCGGTTCGGATCGGGTTTGTCGAAGACGAACAGGCCCGGATTGATGCGCACCTTGTCGACATGGTGGGCCACCTCCAGGGCGATCTTCATGCCGTTGTGGTGCACATCGGCCACCAGGGGCACCGGCTGGTAACTGTCTTCCAGGCGCTGGCGGATTTCGCCCATGGCCTTGGCATGGGCCAGGGACGGCACGGTGACGCGCACGATTTCGCAGCCGGCCTCGTGCAGGCGGCGGATGCCGGCGGTGGCCCCCTCGATGTCGAGGGTGTCCTCATTGATCATCGATTGCACCGCCACCGGATGCTCGCTGCCGATCCAGACATCACCGACCCGCACGCTGCGGGTGGGGCGGCGGCGGATGGTGGTGGCGTAGCGGGGATCGTTGGCCCAGGCCGGCGGGACCGCTGCAGCGACCTCGGTTGGGGCGGCGTCAGGGCGGGACGGGGCGGCGGTCATCGCGGGGGGTGGGCGCGTGGCCAAAGCCTGTCACAGCGGCCGGGGAAGTGGCGAATGCCAAAGACGGGGCAACGGCCGGGATCAATCCTTGGCGTAGGGCACCAACACCTCCGCCAACATCGGGAAATGGCGCCGATTCAGGGTCACCAGGGTGGCGCCGGCCGCTTCGGCGCAGGCGGCGATCAGGGCATCGGCCAGGCCGGTGCCGTGGCTGGGGCCGTACTGCCGGCGCCACAGCCCAGCGCGCTGGGCCGGCTGGGGAGAATCGAGGGTGGGCACGTCGAAGGCCGCCACGAAGGCATCCAGCCGCTGCCGTTCCTCGCCATCGCGCACGCCGGCATAGAGCTCCGCGACCGTGATCACGGAGGTCGCCAGCGGTTGCTCGGTGCTTTCTAGAAAGGCCACGGCCTGGGGCTGATCCCTCAGGTAGTCAATGAGCACATCAGTGTCAACGACCAGCGGAGCTGGGCCGGATCGGATTGTCATGGCGACAGATCCGCCGGCGCGCGGTCCAGTTCGTTGCGCAGGGCGGACCAGTCGGGGAGATCGGTGCGCTCAGCCCAGAGACCGCGGCCCTGGCGAAGCCGGGCCAGGCGCCCCTGGGGCTGCTGCTGGTTGAGATAGGCGTCGATGGCCTCGCGGATCAGGGCGCTTTGGCTGCGGCCGCTGCGGAGCGCCAGGGCCTGCACCCCCTGGCGCTCCGCAGCGGAGAGATAGATCTGGGTGCGCTGCATCGCGCCGGAATCACCTGGTGTATGCACCATACATTGCCCTTCCCAATCATCCCCCCACCCAGCGCACCGTGGGCTTGCCGGCGCGGGCGATCACCTCCTCCTCACCGGCCACGGCCTGGTCGACATAGCGGCAAAGGTGGGTCTTGGCGTCGTGGAGGTTGACCTGCATCGCTGGGGTCTTAACTGGCTTAGTCCATGCTGCGGACTAAGTCCAGTGCTCTGGTGCATGGAATGGCCGGGTGCGCCGCCTGGAGGCAAGAGCTGCTGAAACTCGCCTCCTTAGAGCGGCCCATCTGCACGCTATCGGTAGCGTGGTGGGGGGGATGAAGGGATGGGATTCCGAGCCAAGGAAGAGGCAAGGAAGGTGTAAGAAAGGGGAGGCTAGTTGGCTTTGACGATCCAGCCCATGGTCAGGGACGTGCCGCAGGTTTAAGGTGACGATCGTCTCGCCTTTGGCCGCCATGGAGGCCAAGGGCGTAGGGCGATTGCCGGGATCAAAACCCAGGGGCGCTGACCAGGGATGGGGTGGTAGCCAATTCGGGTTCACCTCTGGAATGCACCAGCTCTAGCCGCTGCAATGTGTCAATGAATTTGGTGGCACAGTTGTGTGTGTGTGGGGGGGGATGAGTATTAAGAGAATATTATTTGCACATTTTTTTATTCAGTGCCAATGTTCTTCTCCGCAGCAACAAAGCAGTTCATTTCCTCTGCCCCTAGCGGCAACGCGCTTAAGTCTTCGCGCCCCCATCGTCTCAAGCGACTGATGGCTCACGGGGCCGTGGGTGCCGCCCTGCAGGCGACCTGGTTCGCTGTGCCGGCTCAGGCCTTGACCTGGAATTGGTCTTTTACAGGTGACTATACATCAGGGCAAGGAACTTTCACGACGGCTGGTACTACTGCACAGGCTGGTATCACTGAGGCCATCACGGCTATTACCGGAACATATACTCGATCAGGTACTGGTGGCGCCGATGGGACATTCCAAATTACAGGGTTATCGAATATAAATCAGGCTGATAATCTTTTCCAATGGGACGGAACTAATTCTTCTGCAATTATTGCTGATGATGGAATTGGTTTTAGTACAGATTATTCACAAGACGCGTTTATAGGATATTCTTTTAGTAGTCTATTTGCACCAGTAGATTACACTCTTAGTACTTTTTCTGGTTCTGATGGTGTCATTATATCTTCATCCCTTTCCCCAGTTCTAGCTACGGCCCCTGTCCCCAGCCCGATCCCCCTCTTCGGCGCCGCTGCCGCCTTCGGTTGGAGCCGTCAGCTGAGGCGCCGGATCAAGACTTCGGTTTGATTGAAGCGGCTTGAGGTACCCGCCCTTCCCTGGCAGGGAAGGGCTTTTTTCTGGGTTCTGGCTTCTCAACGCCCGATGTTCATCAGCTCCCATGGGCGAGCGGGCTGGGCAAGCCGACCTAACTTGAGGGCATGAGAACCCCCGGTCTCAGCCCCCTCGCCGAATTGCGCCGCCGGCGTCAGCAACGCTGGCTGCAAGATCTGCAGTAGCGACTGGCCGAAACCCTGGGTGATCTGCCTTGCCGGGTTTGGCTGTTTGCCCTGCGAAAGCATTCCAGCCATGGCCCCAGGGTGTTGGGCCAGTTGGGATGGCGTCACACTGGCTTGAACGCTGTAAGGGCCTGGAGGTAAGGTCCCGATCATTAAAAAATTCGTGTTTTTCCTAAAATGCGGTTCTCTTTTTATGGCTTGACGCTTGTCGTCTCCCTTGCGCTGTTGGCGATTCCACGCCCCGGCGCTGCCATGGCTTGGCGCCCGTCGCTCACGGCAAATCCAGCTGCGGCCATGTCAGCCCTGAGCTTCGTGGAGACCCAATCGTCAGGTCTCCAGGCTTTGGTTGCGGAATCAGTTTCCCAATCCATTGGTATTGATGGTGCCGGGAGCTTGCCCATTCTCGAGATCAGTTCCCTGTCCATGGGTAACTCTGAAGATGATGAATCCAATGATGTCAAATGGGATGGAACACCCACTTCTTCCATCATTGAGATTGTGTCGGGTGTGCCTGGATTTGACCTGAAATCGTTGTGACCTGATCTCGGTCCATTGAACTGACATCACCATCCAACCGCTGTCGCACCTTCATCAGATCGCCCCGGGTCAACCAGCGGGGTGATCCCTCGGCTTCCGAGGGATGGCGCAGCAGATAGGACGGGTGCAGCAGGGGCATTAAGGCCACCTCCTCGGGTGCGTTCGTAGGCCACTGGAGAGGGGAGAGTGAGTGCTGGCGGCACTTGCGATTGGCTGAGGTGACCATTGACTTCATTGATGCTGGCTCTTGGCTTGAGTCCAGCCGCAGCCATTGACCCCGCTTTTGGGTGATGCCCCCCTTGATCCCCAACAGCGCCTCCAAGGCCGTGGCCCCCACCACCAGCACCAACTCCGGCCCCACTAGAGCGATCTGGCGCTCCAGCCAGGGCCTGCAAGCCTCAATTTCGGATCGGGTGGGTTTGCGATTGCCCGGCGGCCGGCACTTGATCACATTGACGATGTAAAGGTCCTCTTCACTGCTGAGGCCTGCTGCCGCCAACATGGCTTCGAGCAGGCGGCCCGAGCGGCCCACAAAGGGTTGGCCGCTGGCCTCCTCTTCGGCGCCGGGGGCCTCGCCCACCAGCAGCACCCTGGCGGTGGGGTTGCCCCGGCCCATCACCACCCGCTGCCGCTCGTCGGCTAGGCCGCAGCGCCGACAAGCGCCGCAGGCTGCGGCCAGACGATCAGCGTTCAAAAGGGTTCTGAAAAGGGCCTGTGGGGTGGAACGGCGCCTGCCGCAGCGGTCCCCGTATCTTCCGGCGATGCCTGGGCCTCCAGATCGTCTGGATTGAGATCGGACGCTGTCCAGATGTCGGCGGCCGAGACTGAGTAGCCGGCCGCTCTGGCAATCGCCGCCACGGTGTCCACGTCATGGGCCTGGCTCAAGGCCGCCTGCAGGGTGCCATCGATCTGGGCCCGGGCGAGAAAAGCCGAGAGTTCACCGTGGGGGTCCTGCCAGATCGCCGGAAGCTCCTCCAGGTGATCCGGATCCAGTTCCGATGCCGCCCACAGCTCTGCGGCGGTCAGGGGGTAGCCCGCCGCCCGGGCGATGGCGGCCACGGTTTCCACATCCGGCGCCTGGATCAGGGCCTCCTGGTACCAGGGATCCACCTCGACCTGGTGCAGGAAGGCGGTCAGGGTCTGGTGGGAGTCCAGCCATACCTCCGGTGCCTCCTGCAACATCTCGGGCTGAAGCGCTGAGGCGTCCCAGAGGTCGTTCACACTCACGCTGAAACCCGCCCCCCGGGCGACCGACGCCACGGCATCCACATCGGTGGCCTCGGCGAGGGCCCCCAGGAGGGCCGCCTCCGATTGGGCACGCTGTACAAAAGCCGTCAGCTGCTCCTGGGACATGGGAAATCGGCTTGCCGGCTCCCATCCCTAGCAAAACACTTCCAAACCCGTCCAGCTCCCGTCTCAACTCCTTGCCAAGGCCTGGATGGGATCCGTCCGGCGCCCGTGTTGAACCGCATTCCCGCAGCTGATGCACGAGCAACCATGTCCATTTGAGCCGTTGATGGGTCAGGACGTCGTGCAGGATGGCCCATCACGACCCATTTCCTTTTCCTGCCCTGATGTCGGCCCCGCTGAAGCTGTCTGCCCGGGCCGAGGGGCTGCAGCCTTCTCTCACCCTCGCCATCGCCGCCCAGGCGAAACAGCTCCGCTCCCAGGGGCAGAACATCTGCAGCCTCTCGGCAGGGGAACCTGACTTCGATACACCAGCCTTCATCCGCCAGGCCGCCTCGGATGCCCTCGAAGCGGGCCACACCCGCTATGGCCCTGTCGCCGGTGAGCCGGCCCTGCGCGAAGCGATCGCCGCCAAGCTCACCACTGAAAACCATGTGCCCACCAGCACCGATCAGGTGCTTGTGACCAATGGCGGCAAGCAGGCCTTATACAACCTGTTCCAGGTGCTGCTCGACCCCGGCGATGAGGTGCTCCTGCCCTCTCCCTTCTGGCTCAGTTACCCCGAGATGGTGCGCCTCACCGGCGCCGAGCCCCGGCTCCTGCTCACCGAGGCGGCGAAGGGGTTTCGCTTCACTCCCGAGGAACTCGAGGCCCAGATCCGGCCAGAAACCCGCCTGCTGGTGCTCAATAGTCCCTCCAACCCCACAGGCATGGTTCTCAACCGCCAGGACCTGGAGGGGATTGCGGCCGTGTTGCGCCGCCATCCCCAGGTGGTGGTGGTCTGTGACGAGATCTATGAGTTTCTGCTCGCCCCGGGCCACCACCACCACAGCCTGGCGGCGGTGGCGCCCGATCTGGCCGATCGGATGTTCATCGTCAACGGTTTTGCCAAGGGCTGGGCCATGACCGGTTGGCGGGTGGGTTGGTTGGCGGGGCCGCGCCAGGCGGTAGCGGCGGCGGCCGCCCTGCAGAGCCAGAGCACTAGCAATGTGTGCAGCTTCGCCCAGATGGGGGCCCTAGCCGCCATCACCGCAAGCCGTGACTGCGTACTTGCCATGGCGGAGCGCTTCAATCTGCGCCGCCAACATCTCAGCGATGGTCTCAGCCGTATCCCAGGGGTGGTGTTGATCCACCCGGAGGGGGCCTTTTATGCTTTCCCCGATGTCAGTGCCTGGGGGCTCGACTCGATGACCCTCTGCCGCCATCTTCTGGATGAAGTGGGGCTGGCGGTGGTCCCGGGCCTGGCCTTTGGCGATGACCGCTGCATTCGTCTCTCCTGCGCGGCCGCCGAGGCCACTTTGGATGACGGACTGGAGCGGCTGGCCCGCTTTCAGCGTCATCTCTGAGGAGCCGCCGCCAGCCGCGACGGGCCGCGACGGGATGTCCAAGGCCACGCCACGGGGTCCCGGTTGCCACCCCTTCTTCCCCCGAACCAATCCTCCATGGCTGTTCCCGTTCCCCGGAAACTCGTCGTCCTGGGGGACAGCGGTGCCTTTGGCTGGGGTGATCCAGAGCAGGGAGGCTGGTGCGAGAGCCTCAGGCGCCATTGGATGGGACTGCCGAATGGTCCGGTGGTTTACAACCTCGGTGTGCGGGGGGATGGCCTTGAACGGGTGGCCGCCCGGCTGGAGCATGAGGTGGCGGTGCGGGGGGAATTGCGCCGTCAGCGTCCCCAGGGCATTCTCCTGGCGGTGGGGTTGAACGACACGGCCCGGATCGGTCGTCCCGATGGCCGCCCCCAGCTGGAGCCGGAGGCTTTTCTCTACGGTTTTGAGCAGTTGTTGCGCCAATGCGGTCGTTTGGCTCCGGTCTTTGTTCTGGGGCTCACCCCCGTGCTGGAGGAGGCCATGCCCCTGGCGGACGTGCTTTGGTATGACCTGGCGACGGTGCGCCGTTACGAGAGAGTTCTGGAGGAGGCGTGCCTGGAGGCGGATGTCCCCTTCCTGCCGCTGATCGACCATCTCCTTGAGGATCCGCAGTGGAGCGATTGGCTTGGTCTCGATGGTGTGCATCTCAATGGCGACGGCCATCAGCGTGTGTTTCAACGGTTACGCACCTGGCCCGCATTGCTGGAGTGGGCTGAATTGAGGCTCGAAAATCTGGCGACCCCCATGGTCTGGAACTGATCCCAAATCCCCCGTTTGGGGGATGGCGCTGACGGCCAAACCCTTCATCGTGGTCATCCCCTTTGACCGGGATGATGCTCTTCTCTCCGGCTTCCACCCCCCCTCCACGTCATCCGTCAATCCACGCCCAGCCGAGCCGTCGCCGTCCGGAACCTGTGCTGGTGGAGCTGGCTCCTGCTGACGCGCCTCAGGCGTCTCCGCAATCCCTGCCCAAGCCGGAACCCATCTCCCCAGCATCAGGCCGGGCCCATCGCTCGGGCGCCGCGGAGAGCAACGTTGCCCTGTCCGCCTCGGAGCGCAACCGGTTATGGCTGGAAGCCTATGCCGCCTGCCGTGATGGACATCAAAGGCGGTTGTTGCGGCAAGCTCTGGTCAAGGCCAACCTGCCGTTGGTGCGCAGCATCGCCGCCCGCTATGGCGTCAGCACTGCCCTGGCCTTTGACGATCTCACCCAGGTGGGCAGCCTCGGCCTACTGCGGGCGATCGAGGCCTTTGATCCCAAACGGGCCGTCAGTTTGAGCAGCTTTGCTGTTCCCTACGTCAAAGGGGCGATTCAGCACGAAATGAGGGATCGCGAGCCTTTGGTGCGGGTACCCCGGCGCCTCTGGGAGTTGCGCCAGCGCGCCCTGGCCCTGCAGGAACAGCGCCGTCAGCAGGGACAAACACCGCTGCTGCCGGTCAAGCTCTGTCAAGCTTTGGACTGTCCCCTTGATGTGCTGGACGAGGCCCTCTCCCTGGGCCCCCTAGGGCGGCCCCGCAGCCTTGATGAACCCATCGCCTCCCGGGAGGGCAAGGGCGACGACGGCAGCTCATTGCTCGATGTCCTTGTCGCTCCAACGCAAACCAGCTCCACAGCCGATCGGGATGACGACTCGTTGGCCAGTTCGGAACTGGCCTGGTTGAGAGAGCAACTGGCGGCCCTTGATCCCGCCATTCGCGAATTGTTGGTGGGGCGGCTCCAACTCGGTTGCACCTGGGTTGAGCTGGGCCAGCGGCTCGGTTGGCATCCGCGCATGGCCCAGCGCCGTTGCGATGCCGCCCTGGCTGGTCTCCGAGCGGCGGCCCAGCAATGGCAAGCCCGAACACCAACATGCGCCAGCAGCACCCTGCGGAGCTGATCCCAACAGTGGGGGCCCTGGCCGTGACCCTTGGATAACCTGTGGGCCACGGCCAAGGCCCTCCTCTTGGAGGCGTGCTGAGCAACTCGCAACCTCGGGGTTGCGAGAACAAGATGGCAAGCCCCAATCCAGTTTGGGACTGGATTGAATGTCGCCAATCGGACGGTCGATCCAGCCTGGGCGAGTTTTTCTGCCAACCCTCAGACCAACCACCCGGCTCCAAGGGCTGCGGCGCTGCCCATGGCCAGTAGGGCCGCCAGCAGGGTCTGCAGGCCATTCACCATCTCGTTAGTGAGCCAGGGCAGGCGTGTTTGCAGGGTGGCCCCGATGACGCTTTCGGCCAGGGTCGCCAGCAGGGCCACCCCGCTGACCAACCCCCAGGCCTGAGCCGTGGGGATCCAGCCCAGGGCGGCCATCAGGCCGGCCATGGTCGCTGCCCCCATGGCGCTGGCCAGGGTGCCTTCCAGGCTCACGGCCCCTTCGGTGCCGGGGGGAACGGGGCGCAGGGTGGTGATCAGCAAGGTGCGACGGCCCCAGCGCTTACCGATCTCGCTGCCGCAGGTATCCGCCAGTTTGGCGCTGAAGCTGGCGGCGAAACCGAGCAGCAGCAGGGGCCTCCAGGCTGGAGGAAGCAGAACGGCCAGCATCGCCAGCAGGGCCCCCACCAGCGCTGATCCCCAGACATTTTCCGGCCCCCGACGGCCCCCGCGGGCCTCCGCCAGGCCGCTGGCCTGTTTGCTTTTGAAGCCGAGGCGGGTCACCAGCGAGCCGAGGGCCAGATAGGCCACCACGGCGAGCCAGCCCCGCCAACCGAGGCAACCCCAGAGCACCGTGCCCAGTGCACCGGCATGGATCCAGCCGGCCCTGGTGAGCAGGGGCGCCCTCTGGGCCAGGGCAATTAGTCCGGCATTGAGGGCCAGGGCCAGGGCCCAGGTCGCCAGGGTCTGGGCGGGGAGGGGAGGCATCGCACGACCGCTTCTGTTGCACAGATCTAAGGCAGGGCGCTGGAGTGGGGCCGAGGCCTGATAATCCAACAACAGGCTTGGGTCACCATGTTCTTCAAGAAGAGCAAATTTTTCCTCGACCTCACCGGTGAGGACAGCAATTCGTCCGGCAAGGAGGTCGCCAAGGTTGTTGTGGCGCCGGTGGCTCCTGTGGCGGCCCCTGCCCCGAAAAGCACTCCGGCTCCCAAAACTGCTGTGGTGGCGGCAACTGAGGCCCTAGCGGCCGTGTCGTCCACCGACCTGCCGACCCCCGGTGCGGTCTCTTCGGGTGTGCGCACCACCGCTGAGGAGATCGCCGCCGAGTTGGCCGCCGCCCAGGCCAACCGTCCCGCCGCCAGCACCGTGACCTTTGCACCCGATCGTCTTGTGCCTGGTGGCACCCTGGCCCGTAACCGCCGCACCGGTGGAGCCAATCTGGCTGGGTTCCGCGAGATTGCCCGCTCGATGATGAAGAGCTGAAGGGCGATCAAGAGCTAACGGCTTGTCGCCTACCCGCTCAAACGAGAGCTTGCGGCGGCTTGGCCAGGGGCCTTGGTCCTGCGCCTGATCGCAGCAACGCCAGGGTGGCCAGGCCAGCCACTGCTGCGGTTGAGGTGCGCAGGATTGTCTCCCCCAGGCTCACCAGTTGCCAACCGGCGGCCAGGGCCTGGCGCTCCTCTTCCTCGCTCCAGCCCCCTTCTGGCCCGATCGCCAGGGTGATGGCCTCTTGAGGAGTCTGGTTCCAGATCCCACGCACCCAGCTTGCCAGCGGCGGGATGTTCTCCCGACGGGTCGTGGCCAGAAGGCGTGTTCCTTCGATGGGTTCAGACCAACAGCGGCTCGCCGAAAGGGGTGCGGTCAGCTCAGGGAGCCAGAGCCGCTCGCATTGCTCGGTGGCCTCACGAATGATCGTGGCCCAGCGGTCCAGGGGCAGCGGTTCGCGCACCACCCCCCGGGCCGTGATCAGGGGCTGCAGCCGGTCGGCGCCCAATTCGGTGGCCATGCGCCAGACCAATTCGGCGTCCCGGCGGGGAACCGCCAAGGCCAGGCTGAGGGCAGGACGCGCCGGCATGGCCTTTTCTAGGGGCTGGTCCGCTGGTTGTTCCAGTCGCAGCTGCTCCCCGGACTCAAGCACCGCACTCCAGAGCCGGCCGCAGCCATCGACCACCGCGAGACGATCGCCCTGTCGAAAGCGCAAAACCCTGGCGAGGTAATGGCTTTCGGTGGCTTCCAGCGCCAACAGGGTGCGATCCCCCACCACGGGCCACCGCGTTGGCGGAATCAGTAGTCGACGCAGTTCCCGGGCCATGCTGGGCGGGGATTAACGGTCGTTGTCGTCGTTGTCCTGGTCGTCGTCCTCATCATCGTCCTCATCGTCAAATGGGCTCTCTGGATCTTCATCGATTGGCCAGTCGTCGTTGATGCCGCCGATGAGCAATTCCTCAATTTCGACCACATCATTGTTGAGCTGCCCCAGGGCGTTGATCAAGACATCAAGGGCCAGGGCATCGCTGGTGCCAAGGTCAAGCCAGCAACGTCCCCAGGCTTCGCGGTACTCCATAACAGCCATGTTGTGCATCAGAGCCGGCAGGGCCCGATTCGCCCCGTCCCCATCCCAGGCCAACCAACTCAGATCGGCGCCAGCCTCATGGGCTTGCAAGGTTTCGGCATTAAAGGCACCCAATTTGCCCAGAAAAAACCAGCTGTCGAAGACGGTTTCGACATAACTCCGCTCGGCCTGGCCGGGAGAATCGGCAAAACGCAGCCAGATCCAGCAATTGAACGGATCAACCTCGCGAAAGCGAACCTCCATGGCCAGGGATCAGCGTCCAGGCCCCCCATCCAACACGATCGTCAGACAGGCATGCTGGGACCATGCTTGAGCTGCAGGGCGTTCACTATCACCCCGCCACGTTGCCCCAACCGGTGTTGCGGCAGGCGAATTTGCGCTTGGCCGTCGGCACGCCCGTCCTGGTGGCTGGTCGCAGCGGCAGCGGCAAAACCACCCTGCTTGAGCTGATCAGTGGCTTGGCCGAAGCCGATGGCGGTCGTTTCCTCTGGAATCAGGAACCCGTTGATGCCCGGCAGCGGCGCTGGCTCTGTGGTCTGGTTTTTCAATTTCCTGAACGCCACTTTCTCGGTCTCACCGTGGGTCAGGAGCTGCGATTGGGCCAACGGCGCTTGGGGGGCGAGGCCATGGAGCAGGTGTTGGCCCAGGTGGGCCTGTCCGGTCTCTCCCTCAAGCAGGCGCCAGAACGGCTAAGCGGTGGTCAGCAGCGTCGCTTGGCCCTGGCGGTGCAGTTGCTGCGTAATCCCCGCGTGCTGTTGCTCGATGAACCCACGGCGGGACTGGACTGGACCGTGCGAGAGGAGGTTCTGGGCCTGTTGGATCAGTTGGCACGGGAGCGGGCCCTGCTCGTGGTCACCCACGAACCGGAACTGTTCGCCGGTCGCTTCAGGGACGCCTGGCAGCTGGTTGAGGGTGGTCTGAGACCCCTGTCATCCAGCACGTTTCTTACGATGCCCCCAGACGAACCAAGCTGATGGCGGATCAACTGCTGCGGGCCACCGCTGCGGGGGGCGGGATCCGCCTTGTGGCGGTGAATGCCACCGAAACCTGTGCCGAGGCCAGGCGTCGCCATGGATTGTCTTTTCTGACGACGGCCCTGCTGGGACGTGCCATGACCGCTGGCCTGCTGTTGGCGAGTTCCATGAAGGTGGCCCATGGCCGGGTCAATCTCCGCATCCAGTCCGATGGTCCGCTGCGAGGGATGACGGTCGACGCCGGTCGTGATGGCACGGTGCGGGGCTATGTGGGCCAACCTGATCTGGAGCTTGATCTGGTGGCTAAGGAGGTCGCTCCGCCCCAGTTTGATTTCCAGCGAGCCACGGGCACCGGTTACCTGCATGTCGTTCGCGACCTAGGCGAAGGAGTGCCATTCAGCAGCACCGTGGAGCTCGTCAGTGGCGGGATCGGCGATGATCTGGCCTCCTATCTGCTCCATTCTGAGCAGACCCCATCGGCGGTCTTTGTGGGAGAACGGTTGGACGCCTCGGGCGTGCGTTGTGCGGGAGGTGTTCTGGTGCAGGTGTTACCCAAGGCGGCCCGGGAACCGGCCTTGGTGGCTCTGCTTGAGGAGCGCTGCCGTGAAATCCAGGATTTCAACGCCCGATTGGCCGCCCATGCCAACGATCTGGAGGGGCTGTTGGAGGACATTTTCCCCGATCTCGATCCCAACCCCGGCGCGGATTTGCAGGCGATCACCCCGGTGCGCTTCCGCTGCCCCTGCAGCTACAACCGAAGCGTTGGAGCCCTCAAACTGTTGGGACGCGATGAATTGACCTCCATGCTTCAAGAGGATGGCCAGGCCGAACTCACTTGTCATTTTTGCAGTGCCGTCTATCGGCTTAACGCCGCTGGTCTGAAATCACTCATTGATGATTTGGCAGTGGCCTGAAGGGCAGCAATGACGATCCAGTTCAGTAGCCAGGACTAAGGCTTCACGCCAGGAATAAAGCCCCTGCAAGCAGAACCAGCAGAACCGGGGCAGTCACGATCACGACAGCGCTGATTGGCAGATTGGCGACCATCGCGGTGGGTAGCAGCTCAACTAGCAGGTTGCCAAGCAGCAGGCCCAGCAGAAGCAGCACGAGGGTCCAACCGATCGCACGGCCAAACTTGACTTTGCGTCGCAGCAGATTGAAGACGGTGGCCAGGCAGCCCAAGGCCAGGAGCATGGCTGGTGAGGCCTGGGGCAAGGCCAACAACAGGACCAGCAGCACCCCGTGGGTGGCCAAGGGAAACAGGCGTTCCCGGCCTTCGGCCATGGCCAGGGTGGGCAATAGCGATGCTGAGGGGCTGGAGAGCTTGGGGAGGGGAAAGGAGGGGGTCGAACGCAGGGACGGCAAGACCGATCGCTCCGCTGCAGCGGTTTGCTCCTTTTGCGAGGCCGTTCGGGCAGCGCTGCTGAGGCGCCCCTGCTGCCGTTCCTTGAGACGATCCATCAAGATGGCGTCATAGGCCGCCTCGACCCGAGCCCGTTCCATGGGGTCGTCACTGACCTCATCAAGCCGGCTTTGACGGGCTTGCTGCACGTCATCGAAACTGGCGTCGTGAGCAACCCCAAGCTTCTGGTAGGGGTCGGTCGACGGGGCAGCAGGCCGAAACGGCTCAGGAGTGGAGTCGGAACCTTTGGTCATTCCCTGAGCGTAGGCAATCGCGATCAGAAAAGCGGTTCACTGCGGTGGTATCCAGCTTCGAGTAACAGGGATTGGCGACAGGCCATGGCTTCGGCCACCGCCAAGCGGCGGCGACGTTTGAGCAAGGGGAGCTGAGGTGGCAGGTGACTTCCTTCGCGTACTTCGATCATCGGCGCCTCGGGATCGCTTTGAAAGGGGAGAAAACTGACGAAATCACGGCCGCCGTCGCTGCGGGGACGAACAAGCCAAAGGGGGTTGGGCATGGATGGAACCGGCCCTAGGAGGCATGAAGAGATGTTGCAACCATTCTGGCGCACCCTGTCGATGGCCGTGGTGTTGCCTGGCCACGGGGCCCGGGAGATTCAGAGGGCGATCGGTTCGGTGCCGCTCACCACCGGCGCCACCGCCGCCAGGGTGAGTTCTGGGTGGTCTTCCAGCAATTGGTTCAGGTTCCAGTCATTGCGGAACAACAGCACCGGCCGATCCCAGGGATCACGCACGGTTTTGCAATTGAAGACGCGGCCCACAGCCTCCAGGGCCGGCCAGCCTCCGCTCACCCAGCGGGCCACTGTGAAATCCAAGGGCTCAAGGCGGGCCTTGACCCCGTATTCATGTTCCAGCCGATAGAGAACCACCTCCAGTTGCAGTTGGCCGACGGCCGCAAGGATTGGATCGCGTTTGCTGGCATCGGTGTCATAGAGGACCTGGACGGCGCCCTCCTCCCTGAGTTCATTGACCCCCTTGCGGAAGCTTTTGAAGGCCGAGGGATTTGGATTACGTAACCAGGCAAAGATTTCGGGGCTAAAGCAGGGAATGCCTTCGTATTCAACCCGGGCACCGCTGTATAGGGTGTCGCCGATGGCAAACATGCCGGGGTTGTTCAGGCCGATCACATCTCCGGGATAGGCATCTTCGACCACTTCCCGATCCTGGCCAAAGAGCTTCTGGGGTCTGGAGAGCCGTAGGGTGCGCCCACTGCGGGCATGACGCACGGTCATGTCTTTTTCGAAACGGCCGGAACAGACGCGGACAAAGGCAACCCGGTCGCGATGGCGGGGGTCCATGTTGGCCTGCAATTTGAAGACAAAGCCGCTGAAATCCGGTCTCAGGGGATCAACGCTGCCTTCAGAAGACTGGCGGGCAATGGGGGACTGGGCTAGCTCAAGGAAGGCATCGAGAAAGGGGCGCACGCCGAAGTTGGTCATCGCCGACCCGAAGAAAACGGGACTCAGATCACCGGCATGCACCAGGTCAAGATCAAGTTCGGCACCGGCCCCATCTAGCAGTTCCAATTCCTCAAGCGCCTGGCCCAAAAGTTCCGGTTCGACAAGGTGGGCCAATTCGGGATCATCGATCGCCAGGGTCCTCTCCGCACTTTGGCGGCCCCGCTCGGCGCGCTCAAACAGGATCACCGTGCGGCTGCGTCGGTCGATGACGCCGCGGAAGCGATCGCCACCACCGATCGGCCAGTTGACCGGCCAGCAGGCCAGGCCCAGTTCGCTCTCGATCTCATCGAGCAGGGCCAGGGGCTCGCGCCCCGGCCGATCCATCTTGTTGATGAAGGTGAAGATCGGCAGGTGACGCAGCCGGCACACCTCAAACAACTTGCGGGTCTGGGGCTCGAGTCCCTTGGCGGCGTCTTCAAGCATCACCGCGTTATCGGCGGCCGCCAGGGTGCGATAGGTGTCTTCGGAGAAGTCCTGGTGCCCAGGGGTGTCGAGCAGGTTGATGGTGCTGCCTGCATAGTCGAACTGCAGCACGGTGGAGGTGATCGAGATGCCGCGCTGCTTCTCGATTTCCATCCAGTCGGAGGTCACCTTGCGCTGTTCACCCTTGGCCTTGACCGCCCCGGCCTGTTGAATCGCGCCGCCGTAGAGCAGCAACTTTTCCGTGAGGGTGGTCTTGCCCGCGTCGGGGTGGGAGATGATTGCGAAATTACGGCGACGTGCAACCGCCTCGGCCAGGGATTCGTCACCGCTGCCGGGGCTGGCTGCGGGGGCCGGATTGGCCCCCTTGGGGGTGGTCTCAGAACTGCTTTGAGTCATCAAGCCAGCCTGCCAGGCCGCCTGCCCGCCTTGCGGGTGCGCCTGCAAGGGATGGATCCGGGCCAACGCTGAGCAATGATTCAGCTGACCAATGAATCAATCGAAGCCCAGCAGGTCGAAGATTTCGCGGTCTTTGAGGGATTCGGCCTCCAGGGGCACGACATCTTCGAGCATGGTACGGGCCAAGTTGAGATACTCCTGTTGCACGGCCTCCACTTCAGGGCTGGGTTCCATCTCAAAGATGGTGCATTTTTTCAGGCGTGAGCGGCGGATCGCATCCACGTCTTGAAAGTGGGCCATGGTCTTCATCCCCACCCGATCATTGAACTTGTCGATTTGATCGGTGTCCCGGCTGCGATTCGCCACCACACCACCGAGACGCACCTTGTAGTTCTTGGCTTTGGCCTGAATCGCCGCGATGATGCGATTCATCGCAAAAATGGAATCGAAATCGTTGGCCGTGACGATCAGGCAGTAGTGGGCATGCTGTAAGGGTGCGGCAAAACCGCCACAGACCACATCGCCCAGCACGTCAAAGATCACCACATCTGTTTCTTCCAGCAGGTGATGTTCCTTGAGCAATTTGACGGTCTGACCCGTCACATAGCCGCCGCATCCGGTGCCCGCTGGGGGACCACCAGCCTCGATGCACTGAACTCCGTTGAATCCCTCGAAAACAAAATCTTCGGGCCGCAGTTCTTCGGTATGAAAATCGACCGTTTCCAAAATGTCGATCACGGTCGGCACCATCTGTTTGGTCAGGGTGAAGGTGCTGTCGTGCTTGGGGTCGCAGCCGATCTGCAGGACCCGTTTGCCCAACTTTGAGAAGGCCGCTGAGAGATTGGAGGATGTGGTGGATTTGCCGATACCGCCCTTGCCGTAGACGGCGATCACCAAGGCGCCCTCCTCAATCTTCATGCTGGGGTCGTGGTGGACCTGGAGACTGCCTTCACCGTCTTCACGGCGATTGGCCTGGGCAGGCCCGTTGCCGAGGGTGGTCGGAGGCTGGAGCGTTGAGGTCATGGGAGAGCGGGTTTGCCGCCGGATCGAAACGGCCGGCGAGCAAAGGGGGCTGTCATCCTTCTAGAGCTTCCGATTGGTCGTTGATCGCGATTCGGCGCAATCCGAAACAAGCTGGTTTCGCCATGTGTGCGGATGCCGATAGCGGTGAGGCTCAACGGCTGAAATGGGCCTTGGCGTCGTAGAGGGTTTCGGCGCTAATCACGGCCAATTGCCTTTCGCGGGCGAAGGTCTCGGTGTTGCGTTTCACCTTGCCCCTCACAAAGAAGGGGATTTTCGCCAGTTCGGCCTCTCCATCGGAACTCCAAAGCGTTTCCCCTGACCAGGCAGCCGCGCTGGGGGCAGGCTCCGGGGCTGGGATCGTCGCAACGGTGCCCACCTGGGCTTCGCTGGGCGAGGGAGCAGCCGCGGCGTTAGCCATAGCCAGTGTTGGCTGAGGTTCGTTCCCCGTCAGGCTTCGCTCCGGAGCTCCATCGCCCAGGTGGCTGCGATGGCCATCCACAAACTCGAAATCGTGGCGGAACATGCCGATGAGGTGCTCCTCCAGCCCCATCATCAGGGGGTGAACCCAGGAGTCGAAGATGACATTGGCCCCCTCCCAGCCCATCTGGGGGGAATAGCGGGCGGGCACATCCTGCACGTGCAGGGGCGAGCTGATCACCGCGCAGGGAATGCCCAGGCGCTTGGCGCTGTGGCGCTCCATCTGGGTGCCGAGCACCAGTTCGGGTGCGGCCTCAGCCATGGCCTTTTCCACGGCCAGGTAGTCGTCGCTGATCAGGGCCTCCAGCCCCAGCTCCTTGGCGGCGGCCCGCACCTCACGGGCCTGCTCGCGGCTGTAGGTGCCCAGGCCCACCACCTCAAATCCAAGCTCCTTGCTGGCGATGCGGGCCGCGGCGAGGGCGTGGGTGGCGTCGGCGAAGATGAACACACGCTTGCCGGTGAGGTAGGTGGAATCGACCGAACGGGAATACCAAGGCAGCCTGGATTTGTCTTCGGCCGCCGCCGGAACATCCACCCCCAGCAGCTCGGTGATTTCCCGCAGGAAGTCGGTGGTGGCGCCGATCCCGATCGGCACCGTTTTCACCGTGGCCATGCCGAAACTGCGCTCCAGCCAGCTGCAGACCGTGCCGGCCACCTCGGGATAAAGACAGACATTGGCGTCCGCCGCAGGCAAGCGCATCAGGTCTGCGGGTCGGGCCCCCAGCGGTGCCACCACACTGACCTCGATGCCATGGCTGGCCAGCAACCGGCTGATTTCCAGCACGTCGTCGCGGCATCGGAAGCCCAGCAGGCTGGGTCCGAGCAGGTTGACCCTCGCTCGCCGCCCTTCCTGGCGCCAGCGTTGGGGGGAGGGTTTGGGGGATCCCGGCGGCGGGATCTGATCTTTGAGCAGGCCCCGCACCAGTTGGTAGAAACTCTCGGCGGCGCCCCAGTTTTCCTTTTTGGAATAGGCGGGCAGCTCCAGACTCACAATCGGCACCCCACCAAGGTCCATGCCCTGGGCCAGGGCGCCGGGTTGATCCTGGATCAGTTCGGCGGTGCAGCTCTCCCCCACCAACAGGGCTTCCGGTTGAAAGCGCTCCACCGCCTGGGTGATGGTGCGCTTGACCAGCTCGGCCGTATCACCGCCGAGGTCCCTGGCCTGGAAGGTGGTGTAGGTGACGGGGGGGCGGCGGTTGCGCCGTTCGATCATCGTGAAGAGCAGATCGGCATAAGTGTCGCCCTGGGGAGCGTGCAACACGTAGTGCACCCCTTCCATGGAGCTGGCGATGCGCATGGCGCCCACATGGGGCGGGCCTTCGTAGGTCCAGAGGGTCAGTTCCATGGGGCCGGGGATCGAGGTGAGGGCTGGGTGGGACGGGGTCAGACAAACGAGAGGCGTTGGCGACGATGCAGGGGGCGGGCAAAGAGTTCCGCCAGATCCCCCGCCTGGTCGCAGCCGTGGATGGGGCTGAAGACCAGTTCGATCGACCACTTGGTGGCGATGCCCTCGGCTTCGAGGGGATTGGCCAGCCCGAGCCCGCAGACCACCAGATCGGGTCGCTCGGCTCGCACCCGCTCCAGCTGCCTCTCCACGTCCTGGCCCTCACTGAGGCGGGTGCCAGGCGGGAGCAGGGCCATTTCTGCGGCCATCAGTTGGCGATCCAGGTAGGGGGTGCCCACCTCCACCAGCTCCATGCCGCATTCGCGGGCCAGGAAACGGGCCAGCGGGATTTCCATCTGGGAGTCGGGCAGCAAGAAGAGGCGGCGCCCCTCCAGCTCGCGGCGGTGCGGTTCAAGGGCGCGCCGACCCCGGGTTTCCAGGGGATCGAGCACGGCGGCGACGGCGGCGGGGGCCAGGCCGAAGGCCGCCGCCGCCGCCGCCATCCAGAGACGGCTTCCCTCAACCCCAAAGGGATAGGGACTTTCAATGAGTTGGGCGCCACGGTGCACCAGTGCCCGGGCGGTGCCGCTGAGGAAGGGTTGAGCCAGCAACAGGCGGGTGCCAGGGCCCACCGGCGGAAGCTCTGTTGAGCGGCGGGGGGGCAGGCTGCGCACCCGCGGCACCCCCATGCGCTCAAACAGCAGGCGAAAACGGTCTTCGACCGCATCGGCCAGGGTGCCCACGATCAGCAGTTGGTCTTCGTCGCTGCTGGGCATCAGGGGCAACATCGCCATCAGGGCGTGGTCCTCCCCCTGGGTGAAGGTGGTTTCGATGCCGCTGCCGGAATAATTCAGCACCCGCACCCGGCCCGCCAACTGGGCGCTGAGCCGTTCAGCGGCCCGTTGCAGATCGAGCTTGATCACCTCGCTGGGACAGGACCCCACCAGAAAGAGGGTGCGGATTTCGGGCCGCCGCTCGAGCAGCTCCCGCACCAATCGGTCCAGCTCGTCGTTGGCATCGGCTAGGCCGGCCAGATCCCTTTCGCCCAGGATGGCTGTGCCGAAGCGGGGTTCGGCAAAGATCATCACCCCAGCGGCACTCTGGATCAGATGGGCGCAGGTGCGTGAGCCCACCACCAGGAAGAAGGCATCGGGCATGCGGCGATGCAGCCAGACGATCGATGTGAGTCCGCAGAAAACCTCTCGCTGGCCGCTTTCCTTAAGCACCTCAGGCAGCGCGGCATCGGCGCTGGTGGGTGGGGCGAGCATGGGGAATGGGGCATGGACCTCCCAGGCTTAGCCAGGATGGCCCCTTCGCTGGGGTCTGCCTTTACAACTGTTGGGGGAAAGAATCGTGTTGGGGGCAAGGGCAGGTCCCAAAGGCCAGGCCTCCAAAGCACTGGCCCCTCAGGGGTGGGCCCCCGAAGGGCTTGTGCCCGCGGAGGGTCTTCACGAGGGGGTCGGGGAATCCCGGCACAGAACTTGCACATACAACCAGCGCCCCAGGGTGGTCAATGGCATCAGCACGTAAATGATCGGATTGGGGGTAACAATGATAAGACCGCAATTCCAACCGGCCTGGCGCACAATTTCGTTGGCCACGAAATCAGCGCCCATGAGTCCCACCGGATTGAGATTCGAGCGAAACGGTCCCAGCACCAGACGGCGAATCCGTAGTCCAGCAAAGCCAGATGCCCCATCGGGTCGTGCCAGAACGGGTCCTCTCAGGCTGAGCAATTGGCCCAGCAATCGCTTGCTGATTTCATAGAGTGGGCTGATGGCCACCTGAATTTCCGCTTCCGAGGTGTTGACCCACACCTCGGGGCGGGGCCGGTCCGCCGCGCCCCGCGAGCGCGCCACTTCGGCGAAGAGTTCCAGCAGGCGCCAAACACTCAGGGCATTCACCTGGAGCGAACGCTCCACGCTGTCCACGCTGCGATCTCCGTGGACATTGATGCCATGGTTGAGCACCAGCAGGTCGACTTCCGCCAGGAGGGGTCGCAGAGCCTCCTCCTGACCCACCGCCCAGCCCACTTGCCTCAGGGGGATGGGATCACCTTCGGCGTCTCGAAGCTCTAGGGGGTTGACGCCGCTTGTCAGGGCAATCAAGCGGTCGCCGCGGCGATGCAGGCGCCGCAGCAGGGCCTGTCCCAGGCTGCCTCCGGCTCCGGTGATGGCCACCGTGCGGGCACGGATCGGGGCGCCCGGGGGGATGGGGTCGGGGGCGGCGGCCATCGATGACGACGTCGGCGAACGGTGTCGCCAGCATCGGACGCGGTGGAGCGGTTGACTAAATTGACTTCCCATTTGCTGCCAGTGAGGTCATTCCATGCCCACCGCCCTGCTGATCGGCTCGTGCGAACCCTTCAGTGGCAAGTCGGCGGTGGTGCTGGGCCTCGGACGCCAGCTGCTGCGCCTTGGGGTGAGTCTTTCCTTTGGCAAGCCCCTCGCCTGCGACAGCGATGACGAGCAACGGGTCCAGCAGCCTGGCGACCCGCTGCTGGACCCGGACGCACGCTTCATCGGCAGCACCCTGGCCCTAGCCGATAGCCAATTGATCCCTTCGCTGCACACCATCGATGGCCCATCAGCCCATGGCCGTCTCATCGCTGGAGATCTGTCGCCTGGGGCTGGTTTTGAGGCCCTCAAGCAACGTCTGCGGCAGGGCACGGATGATTTGGCCTTGCTCGAAGCGGCCGGCAGTCTTAGCGAAGGACAGCTCTATGGCCTCAGCCTGGTGCAACTGGCCCATGGTCTTGAGGCCCCGGTTGTTCTGGTTCACCCCTGGAAGGACAGTCGCAGTGTTGACGGCTTGTTGGCGGCCCGATCTCAGTTGGGGGATTGGCTGGCGGGGGTGGTGCTCAACATCGCCGAACCGGATCAGGTGAGCGAGCTGCGTCAGGAGGTGGTGCCTGCCCTCGAACGTCTTGGCATCGATGTCTACGGCGTGATGCCCCGCAGTCCAATGCTGCGCAGCATCAGTGTCGAAGAGCTGGCGCGGCGCCTTGGGGCCCGGGTGCTTTGTTGCGGCGAACAGTTGAACCTGCTGGTGGAAACGCTCTCGATTGGCGCCATGAATGTCAATTCGGCCATGGAGTTCTTTCGCCGCCGCCGCAACATGGCCGTGATCACCGGTGCCGACCGAACCGACATTCAGTTGGCCGCTCTGGAGGCTTCGACCCAATGCCTGATTCTGACTGGCGTGGGAGATCCTCTGCCCCAGCTTCTCAGTCGGGCTGAAGAGCTTGAGGTGCCCGTGCTCAAGGTGGACCATGACACCCTCACCACAGTTGAGGTGATCGAGGCGGCCATCGGCCATGTGCGTCTGCATGAACCGGTCAAGGCCACCTATGCCATCCGCTTGGTGGCGGAACACTGTCGTTTTGAGCCGCTTTTCGAGCGCCTCAGGCTGCCCGCGCTCGCCTGAAGGGCCGGATCAAAGCGGAACGGGCCTGTGGCTGCTAGTTTCGTGAGTACGAATGCGGGCTTTGGGTGACCCGATCATTAGATCTTCCGGCCCTCGGTAGGGTCGACACATTGGCCCAAGAACTGGCCATGCTCCAAGACCGGGGCAAGCGGCGCATTGCCATTCTTGGCAGTCGTCACGTGCCCGTGGTCTCCATCCATCTGGTTGAGCTTGTGGCGCGCTCCTTGGCCCAAGAGGGGCACAACCTTATGACCTCTGGCTCCCAAGGGGTGAACGCGGCCGTCATCCGCAGCGTCCTTGATGTGGAGCCATCCCGTCTCACGGTGCTCCTGCCCCAGAGCCTGGAACGTCAGCCTGCCGAATCCCGCGAGCAACTCGATCGGGTGCTGCATCTGGTCGAAAAGCCCGAGCATGACGAATTGCCCTTGCCGATCGCCAGTAGCCTTTGCAACCAGGAAATCATCAGTCGCTGCGATCAACTGATCTGTTTTGCCTTTCACGACAGTGAGACCCTTCTGGCCAGCTGTCGCACGGCCGAGGACTTGGGCAAGGTTGTCAGTCTGATGTTCTTTGATTGATTTGTTCTTCAGTTGAGTTCGTTTGCTGATTATAAGTTGTTCTTTTCATCCATCCTTCGCTCCAGAAGCGCTGGCATCACCTGCAGCCTGGTTCCCTCCCTGCCCATCACTGTCACCGCTTCTCCTGGCAGCAGGGGCACCGTGGGTTCCAGGTTGGTGGCGGCCCAGCTCTGGCCCTGCCAACGCACCCGTCCCTGGCCACCCGCCTCGAAAGCGCTGATCACCTCGGCGGATTCGGCTCGGCTGCTGGGGGGAAGGGCACGTTCGCTCTGGCTCCGATCCCAGCGGCGCAGCCAGCCGTAGCCCAGGGCCAGCAGCCCCGCAAACAGAACACCCTGCAGCGCCATGGCCAGACTCGGCCCCACAGCCGCTGTCAACAAGGCAACGGCCAGCGCTGCCAGTCCAGCCATCAGCAGCAGGCCATCACTATCGAATCCCGTCAGGGCGAGCGCCAGAAGCGGCAAACCCGCCAGCAACCAGAACAGAGCCGGAGCCATTGGCATGGGGGGGGCTTGTGGGGCGGGACCTGTTCTCTAGGGACGGGCCACAGTGCTTATGTTGATGGATTAGGGCGCTGGCGATGGAAGCCATTTTTCTCCCTGTGCTGGCGGTGCTGGCGGTGCTGGGCATCAGCAGCGTCAAGGTGACCAGCAGCAGCCAGTCCCAACTGGTCGAACGCCTGGGGAAGTACAACCGTCAGCTCTCGCCGGGGCTGTCGCTGGTGTTGCCAGGCCTGGAGCGGGTGGTGAGTCATCAGTCCCTCAAGGAGAGGGTGCTGGACATCCCCCCGCAGCAATGCATCACCAGCGACAACGTTTCAATTGAGGTGGATGCTGTTGTTTATTGGCAGCTGCTCGAACACGAAAGGGCCTATTACGCCGTCGATAATCTGCAGTCGGCGATGGTGAATCTGGTCCTGACCCAGATTCGCGCCGAGATGGGCAAATTGGATCTCGATCAAACCTTCACCACCCGCTCGGAGGTGAATGAGGTGTTGTTGCGCGAATTGGATCAGGCCACCGATCCCTGGGGGGTCAAGGTGACACGGGTGGAACTGCGTGACATCCGGCCGACGGTGGGGGTACAGCAGGCGATGGAGCAGCAGATGACCGCCGAGCGTGAAAAACGAGCCGCGGTGTTGCGTTCCGAAGGCGAACGAGAGTCCCAGGTGAATGCGGCCCGGGGGCGGGCCGAGGCGTTGGTGCTCGATGCCCGTGCCCGTCAGGAGGCCCTGTTGCTGGAAGCCGAGGCCCAGGCCAAGCAGCAGGTGCTGCTGGCCCGCGCACGGGCTGATGCCGCCGCCGAACTGGCCAAGGCCATGGAAGACCATCCGGCGGCGGCCGAAAGTCTGAGGCTGCTGCTTGCCCGTGATTGGATGGCGATGGGTCAGGAGATGGCCCATGCCAAGGGCGGCAGCGTCTTGATGGTGGATCCCCAGAGTCCCGCTTCGCTGTTGGCGGCTCTCAAGGGATTGCAGGACAAGGGCTGACGGATCAAGCGGCAGGCTCCGTAGGCCGTGGTTGTGCAGGCCGCATCGATGTCTGGGCGACGTGAGCCGTTGAGAGGATCAAGCTGCGCAGAGGCTATAGCCGCTGGAGGGATCAGCCGCCTGCAACGATCAGGCCGGCCAACGCCAGGCGGCTCGATCCAGCACCGTCTGGCCGGGCAGCAGCGTGGCTCCCAATTCCCGTTCCAGCCGCAGCAGCCGGCAGCCCGGGGTGTCGCGCAGGCTGGTGATCAGATCCTCGGAATGGGCTACCACCCACACCTGGGTGCGCTGGGCGACGGCGGCGATCAGCCGTGCCAAGGGGGCCAGCAGATCGGGGTGAAGGCTGTTCTCCGGCTCGTTGAGCACCAGCAACGGCGGCAAGCGCGGACTGAACAGGGCCGCCGCCAGCAGCAGATAACGCAAGGTGCCATCGGAGAGCTCGGTGGCATCGAGCGGCCGCAACAAACCCGGCTGGTGCAGCTGCAACCGAAACAACGGTTGCTCAGTGGTCACTGTCAGTCGAGAGCCCGGGAAGGCATCGGCGATGGCGGCCTGGAACCCATCGATGTCGCCGATCTCCAGGATCGTCTGCACAGCGGCGGCCAGGTCGCCCCCATCGGAGGCCAGCGATGGGGTGCGGGTGGCGATGCGCCCGCTGCGGGCGGGAGCCTGGCGGTCGGTGCGAAAGTTGTCGTAAAAGCGCCAATCGAGGATCGTGCGCCGCAACTGGAACACCTCCGGCGCCTCCATTGGGTCGGAGACGGCGCTGAACAGGCTCTCGTGGGGTGAGACCTCCAGGGCGATGGCTTGGCTGCGGCCGCCAGCGCCCCAGCGCTCCACCACCGCACCGCTGCGTTGCACCAGCAGGCTGCGGGGATGGAAGGGCCCGCCGGCCCAGATCCACTCCCGCTTGATCTCCGGATCGAGCACGAAGGCACTGGTTTGGTCATCGGCCCGGTAGCCCAGTTCGATGGCATAGGAGAGCGTTTCGCCGGCGATTCCCAGCCGCAGCCGCGCCGCCTCCCGCCGTGCGCTGCTGCCTTGCACCGGCTGATCACCCCGTTTCATCGCCGCCGTGGTGCGCTCGGGTCCGGCCCAGAACACCGCCGGCAACCCCCCTTCGGCGGCCAGGGCCGCCACCAGATCACCGCGGGCCGCGGCGGCAATCAGGCCCAGGCAGCGATACAGGTTGCTCTTGCCGCAGCCGTTGGCGCCGCACACCAGGGTGAGGCCCCCCAGGGGCAAACCCCCCAGGGGCACCGTGAGCTGCTGCAGGGATCGGTAGCCTGCCACCGCCAGGTGGGTGAGGGTTGGAGCCCCGCTGGGGCCGGTCTCTGTCGGGGTCGGGCCTTTCAGAGGCATGCTCGGCGCGGGGCGGTGAAGCGCGGGGCGGTGAAGCGCGGGGCGGTGAAGCGCGACAAGGTGAGGCGCGGCGGGTTGGGGCTCAGGGCAGCAGCATCTGGCGCTGGGGTCCTGGGGGCCAGTGGATTTAGAACTTGAGCACGCTGGTGGGCTGAAGGATCCAACCGGCTTCACCTGCCTTGAGCTTGTAGCAGATTTGTCGTTGGCCACCGCTGGCCTTGGCGTTGCTGTCGCCTGGTTTATAGATCGGGAAGCGACGCGCCAGGCAGTCCTCCACCACCTGAAACTGGTCGTGGCCCTGGTAGCCCTGGGCGTTGGCACCCGTGAGTTCCGGCAGGGTGATCGGCGAGAGTTCGCTGCCTTTCTGCACGGCGTAGGCCACTACTTCGCCATAGCTGCCGCTGCCGGCACCCTGCACGTACACGTAGATCTCGGGCATGCCGTTGCTATTGAGGTCGGCCACCTCGGCCCCCACCACCTGGCCATTGACCGTTTGGCGGATCGGCTTGATCGGTGGCTTGGCGCCCGTGGTGGTGATCGTCAGTTGCTGTTGGGAGCCCTCACCGCTGCTTTGCACCTGGAAGCTTGTGCCTTGAAGCTGCAGGGTTTTGTTGAAGCCGGCGCCGGCCCAGGCGCTACCGGGCAGTGCGGTGGCCAACAGCAGGGCGGCGGCTGTGAGCGGGGGGAAGAAGCGCATGGAAGGATGAGCAGGTGGGGGGAGGGAACCTTCCTCAGCATGGGGCCCAACATCGCCCTCAACGAAGGGTGGAATGGTCTGAGGCAGGTACGGTTTTCTTGCCGCTGTCGGGGGAATCAAGGCCTTGGCGTTTCATCCTTGGCCCTTCCTGAGGCCAGCGATTTTGCAACGTAGGCGCCGGCTCCAAGCCAGGGCCGCTCCCACTCCCAGCATGGGCAATGGTGCCGGGGCGGGCGGCACATAAGCGAGGTTGATAAAGCGCCCAGAGGCAACTGCGCCATTGGGCCCGGTCATCATCACAGGGTCACGGTAGTTTTCGATATTTGGTTGGCGGTAGCTCTGGAATTCAACGAGTGTTTCGGGACCGTGTAAAAACAGATCAGCAAAAGAGAAAGGATCTCCTGAGGCACTGATGTCAAGAAGTAGTTGACGGGTTGCATAAATAGGATCGTAAAAGTTACTGTTATAGAGATTCAGCCACACCCCAGTCACGGGGGAGCCCGGCGTGTAGTCACGCGCCGCAAAGGTAATGTGCTCACCAATGCAAGGATCGGTAGCGCAAAATGGGTTTGGGGGCGGCGGCGGTTCGTTGGCATCCACCACGCGAGAATAACTAGAGTTGGGATCAAAATTGATTTCTGAAAGTGTCCCAACACTGGTGGAATCCAGGGTGAAGCGAAGCGAGGTCAAGATTTTGTCAAACATCCCCATTGTTGTAAGACCGCGGATGCCGTTGGCGTTGTAAATATCATTCTCAAAAACGCTGTGCCGGTGTCAAGTTTCGTGCCGTCCAGAATGAAATCAACAAAATAGCGACTGTGCTTTGGGGCCCCAACGATGCTGCTGCCGTAGTCCAGCTCAATCAGTCCGTGGTACTGATAGGTTCTTGCGCTGGCCGATTGGCTCGCGCTGCCCAATAGGGTCAAGGCAATCAGACTGCTTGATGCTATGTTGAATGCAATATCTTGTGGCTTTCTTTGCATCGGACTACCTGGTCTCACCAAGAACTCTTTCAACTGAAATCTAATGCTTGGTAGGCCGCAATTGCCCCATCCACCGGAAACTCCTGTCAGCTTATTCAGACGACCTTCACCCCTTTGCTGTCCATGTGTGATCAGATCATCAGGCTGAGCCGACCCAGGTTTGTCTTCATGGTGCAGGTTGCGGCCCAGGGATCATCCAGCCTATGGTCGTCGCGAGATGATGGTGATGCCGCTTCCCATGCCCTGATCCAGACTCGATCAAACAGAAGCAGAATCACGCCATGGCCTACCGAGCCGTTGCTCAGCACTTTGGCGATCTCATCACCAGAAAGAATTATTCAGCCGCTTGGGATCTCCTCTCGAAAGAGGCGCAACGATCGATCACTCCCGAGGTCATCCAGGCCGCAGTGGACACCATGATCGAGTTTGCTCCCGGCCCGATTCAGAGGGCACAAGTGATGGAGGATTTTAGTCTTGTGGATTGGCCAGGCAAGCAGCCGGGTGATCTCGCTGTTGTGTATGTCGCTCTGAACGGGGAAAGCTTCAGTGAGGCAGTCACCCTGACCATGGCTCAGTATGGTGACGACACTTTGATTCGTCAGCTTGAATGGGGAAGACCATGATTCGCTTTTTACGCGTCATTCCAGCCACCGTGGCGCTCTTCTCAGCAATTGTAATCGATCCTCCTGTACGTGCTCAATTCGTCTCAGCCGATGCACTGTTGAAAGCCAAGAACAACTGTCTCACATCTGTTGCCAAGACCGTGGGCCTTCCACGCGGCAACTTGAAGGTGATCCAGCAAACAAGCGATGAATCAGGCATCAGTGTTGATGTGAAGGTGCCCAAAGCCACAGCCCCCTGGGGCTGCCTTACAGACCGTCAAGGAAAAGTGGAAGACGTCCACTTCAAAGGGTCAGAAGGGGCCCTCTGAAGAGATCTTAGATACCATTCACGTTGAAGCTTAATTTCTAGTCGCAACCACCAGGCTGTTGTGACTCCAGCTCATCAGTAGGCCGGCGTGGCCGCAGCGTAGCGGCGGTTGACCTCATTCCAGTTGACCAACGACCACCAAGCTTTGATGTAATCAGGACGCCGATTTTGGTACTTGAGGTAATAGGCGTGCTCCCACACGTCCAGCCCTAGAAGCGGTGTGCCCGTCTCGACTCCTGGCAGATCCATCAGCGGATTGTCCTGGTTGGCGGTGCTGGTGATGGCCAGAGCGCCATCGGCCTTGCGGATCAACCAGGCCCAACCGGATCCGAATCGAGCCGCGGCCGCCTGGTTGAACTCGGTCTGCATGGCCTCCAAGGAGCCGAACTGATTGTTGATCGCCGCTATCAGAGATTCCGACGGGGCGCCCCCTTGCCCCGCAGGCGCCATGACGGCCCAGAACTGGCTGTGGTTCCAATGCCCGCCCCCGTTGTTGCGCACCGCCGCATTGAAATGGGACATCTGGCCCTGCAGCGCGTCGAGGCTCAGGCTGGCCAGGGCGGGGTTGGTCTTGATCTGGGCATTGAGGTTGGCCACATAAGCCCCATGGTGGCGATCGTGGTGAATCTCCATCGTGGCGGCGTCGATGGCTGGCTCCAGGGCCGTGGTGGCGTAGGGCAGCGGCGGCAGGCTGTAGTCGGCCCATGCGGCCGGCGACCAGCCCAACAACAGAATCAGGGCGCTCAGGCTGGCCACCAGGGACCTGATCAGGAACGCAACTGGCATCGTCATGGGGTCGCAGGAATCACCACAGCCTGCCGGAGCCCCGGGATGCTCTCAGAGAGTTCACGGTGCCCTTCTCTCGGCAAAGCCCAGTGAAGGCAGCGAAGCATCGGCCTGAACTGCTCCTTGGAGCCCTAGCGCATGCCCGAATGCGATGCCCAGGCCACTGCGGTAAGCGGTTAGGGGCGGCACCTGGTGTTCAGGACAACGGAGGGGGTGGGATTCGAACCCACGGTGCCTTTCGGCACGCCGGTTTTCAAGACCGGAGCCATCAACCACTCGACCACCCCTCCAGGGCTGCATCCGATCAGCGATCGCATGCCCGTTCATGATCTCATGACCCGCCAAGGGTTTAACGCCCCAACCATCAGCCGGGTGAGCTCAGACCCCGCGGATCGAGGGGGATGGGGCCAGTTTGTCGGGGATGCCTCGGCAGCCGCCAGGCAGGGTGCGGCGGGAGCGGGGACCGCTCCAGGAGGCTAGGTACTGGTGACTTTGGGCATCGAGTCCCCTGGCGTCGGCCAGGTTGAGGTTCTCGACCACCGCGCCGCTGCCGGCACCGCTGCGCAGATCGGTCGGCCCCGCCGAGAGTCTGGGGGAAGCGGTCTGGGCGCGACCGAAGAAAAAACGGGTGGATTGCAGCCGGGCCCCTTCAAAGTTGGCACCAGCCAGGTTGCAGCCGGCCAGGTTGGCGTCGCTCAGGTCGGCCAGGTGGAAATCACAGCCGCGCAGATCGGCGCCATTGAAATCGATGCCACGCAGGTCGGTGCCGCTCAGGTCGTCCCCTTTGAGCATTTCCCTCAGGCGGATCACCGGAACCCCATGCAGCCGGTCTTCCTCGTAATTGCCTTCGCCATCAAGAATCGCCCGACCAAGACGGTTGTCGCGGCGCAGGGGGGTCAGCAGGCGCGCGTTCGAAAGGAAACGCAGGATGCGGGCTTTCCCGTCCCGGTCGATGCTGCTGATCACTGCCGCCAGTCTTCCCTCGGCCAACATGCGCTCCAGGGGCCAGTCCTCCAGCATTCCCTCTTCGTCGCTGATCAACTCCGAAAGTCCGTGGATGAAGCTGTCGATGGTCTGGGCCTGGGTGATGCGGTTTTGCTGGCTGGTGAGGCGCTGATCGACCATCACCTGCCGCCAGGCGATCAACAGGGCCACCAGGGCCACCATGATCTGGCCGAAGGCGCCCACCACCCCTTCGCCTATTGCACCGATTGCGGACCAATCGCGGGTGCGAAACAGGTTGAGCAGCGGATCAAACCAACCCAGGCTGAATGGAATCGTCACCGAGGCGATCACCAATCCCAGGACCGCTAGGGCGAGGGCGGTGGGCCCGTCATCGAGGCGACCGCTCAATTGGCGCCAGAGCGGCGGCACCAGCTGAATCAGGGCCAATGCCACCAGCACCAGGGAAGCCGCCAGGGTGAGGGGGGGCAACCTTCCCACCAGGGCGATCAGGATCACCAACAGGGTCAGCAGCAATTGCAACGAGCTCGAGCGCTGCAACCGCAACCAGGCATTGCTGGCACGAAAGATCGGCACCTCCTCGCTGCGTTCCGCTTGCAGGGCCGCCGAACGCTGCGGCTGAACCGATTCGCCGGGGAGCGGCTCGTCGGGGGGCAATTCTGGTAAGAAATCCTCGTCGAAGCGCGTCATCTCAGGCGGCGCTCTGCAGAGCGGGCTGGAAATAGAACCCTGCCGCCAGAATGACGTAGGCGGCCAGGAGCAAGACGCCTTCAAGCCAGTCGCTGCGGCCATCCAGGCTTACCAGATTGCTCACCACCACGGCGGTGATGATCGCGACAAGTTCATAGAGCTCGAAATGCAGGTCGATCGGATGACCCAGCATGGGGCCCACCAGCACCAGAACGGGCACCACCAACAGGGCCACCAGCAGGGTTGAACCCAGGGCCACCGACACCGCCAGGTCCATCTTGTCCTTGCGGGCCATCGTCACGGCGGTGAGGTATTCAGCGACTCCACCCAACAAAGGCAGCAGCACTACACCGGTGAACAGGGGGCTGAGTCCCACGCTCTCCGTCACGGTCTCGACGACCCCCACGAACAGCTCGGATTCAAAGGCCACGCCTGCGGTGGCCAGGATCAGCACCAGCAGCCAGGGCAGCAGTTTGGGGCGATGGCCGCGGGCATGGCCGGGTTCCTCCAGATCCGCTTCCGCCACATCAAAGAGGCCCCGGTGGGTGCGCAGCGAAAACAACAGGGTGAGGCCGTACACCAACAGCAGCACCCAGGCGACAAACAGCGAGAACGATTCACTGCCGCCGATGCCCCCTTCGCCCTGGCCCATCCGGGTGAGGCTGGGGATGACGATCGCGAGCACCGCCAGGGTCATGGCGGTGCCATTCATGCGCGCCACCACCGGCTGAAAGCTTTGTTCGCGGCGTCCGATTCCCCCCACCAGCATCGACAGGCCGAGGGCGAGCAGCAGGTTGGCCACAATGGTGCCGGTGATGCTGGCCTTGACGATGTCGACCAGCCCGGCCCGCAGGGCCGTCAGGGCGATGATCAATTCGGTCGCGTTGCCGAACACGGCATTCAACAGGGCCCCGATCGATGGGCCCAGGGCGATGGCCAATTCCTCGGTGGCTGTACTCAGCCAGATCGCCAGGGGAATGATGGCCAGCACCGCGGTGATGAAGATGGCGCCATCGCCCCAGTGGAGGGTTTCGGCGGCGATGGACACGGGCACGAAGGCCAGCATCCCAAGGGCGATGGAGTTGCGGAGATTCATGGAGACGGAAAAGTGCCCCCATTTTGAGGGGACGGGCCTCCTGGGGGGGGTGATGGAGCTCCAAGCGGATCCTTGGCAGGGGCCCCGCCAGGCCGGTTGTTGGCGTTGGATTGGACTGTGATTGCAGTGGAGGGGTGTCAGGCCTGTTGCCAGCGCCAAGAAGAAGTCACTGGAAAAGTTAAAAAATTAGTGAAGCTAAAATGAGTTTGAATTCTGTAATGGCTGCCACAAAAATACGAACTACTAGGTATCTATTGTCACCAAAATCTCTTTTTTGGTGTCCAAATCAAGATTCGCGCAAAATTTATGTCAAATCAGGCACTTAATGCAATTTTTACATCGCCAGAGTGACTGTGTTCCACGGTTCGCTGCTAAATGTTACGCCCGCTCCATCAGCAAATTGCCGCTGCAGCCCTTGCCACCACTTTGTCGACGGCCATTCTGCCGCGTCCTGCCGCTGCTGCTGACACCTTCAATTTAGAAGAAGCCACCATCACCAGCATCCAAGAGGCCTTCAAGAGTGGGCTGCTGACCTCCCAGAAGCTGGTTCAGTTGTATCTGAATCGGATCCAGGCCTACGACCCGCTCCTGAATTCGATCATTTCCCTTAACCCCAACGCCCTCGCCGAAGCGGCCGCCCTCGATGCCGAGCGGGTCACATCGGGAGCCCGCAGCATGATGATGGGGATTCCAGTGCTGATCAAGGACAACATTGATTTCAGTTTGCTGCCAAACACTGCTGGTTTCTTAGGTCTCAAGGATTCGATCCCCCCCGATAACGCCACGATCGTCCAGAAGCTCATCGACGCCGGGGCGATCATTCTCGGCAAGACCTCGCCCACCGAATTTGCCAACTACCTCACCAGTGGCATGCCAGCGGGCTATAATTCTCTAAATGGTTATACTTTAAACCCCTTCAATCCTTTTCTGCAGCCCGGCGGTGATGGTCGCCCCCTCCTCTCCCCCGGGGGCTCCAGTGCCGGCTCCGGCTCAGCCTGTGCGGCCAATTTGGCCACAGTTTGCATCGGTACCGAAACCTCCGGTTCTATCCTGAGCCCCTCCAACCAGAATTTGCTTGCGGGCATTAAACCCTCGGTGGGCCTCTGGAGTCGCGATGGCATCATCCCGATTGCCGCCAGCCAGGACACGGGAGGCCCCATGGCGCGTACCGTGAAGGATGCGGCCATTCTGCTTGGGACCCTCACCGGCTACGATCCCAAAGATCCCCAGACAGCCACCAGCATCGGTTTAGCGAAAACCGATTACACTCAATTCCTTAAAACGGATGCCCTTGTAGGAGCCAAATTGGGCTTTTACACCAAGCCCAACGCCAGCACCCCCAGCGGAGCTGAGCAACTCGGTATTTTCAATGCGGCCCTCGACAAGATTCGCTCTTTGGGGGCCACGGTCACCGAAATTTCATTTACACCCCCCAGCAATTCCTCCTCGGTCCTCACCTATGAATTCAAGCGCGACTTGAATCTTTATCTTGCCAGTCTTGGATCTGACGCTAAGATTCAGTCCATCGACGATGTCTACAACTTCATCAACCAATATCTTGCCGACAATCCCGATCCGAATGGCCCCTTCAAGTACGGCAAGGTGCGCATCGACCAATCCCGTCTGATCGATCTTTCGCCCACCAGTGCGGACACACTCAAGTATCTGCAAGATCGGGCTTTGGATCTCCAAAACTCCCAAACCCTTGGGATTGATAAGTTCTTGGCAGACAATGGACTCGATGCCATTCTCTATTCCGGCACCGCCGGAGCCGGCATTGGCGCCAAAGCGGGGTATCCCACGGTGATTGTCCCAGCTGGCATTCAAAAACTCAATAATCTCAATCCCCTGGGAATCTCCTTCTTGGGCAAGGCCTATGAAGAGGATAAATTGCTCGGTTATGCCTACGCCTACGAGCAAGGTTCCATGGTGCGGAGGGCACCCAGCAGCACACCGGGGCTGGCGGGTGAGATCATCACCGTTCCTGGGCCCTTGCCTGTAGTGGGAGTGGGTGGTGCCTTCCTTTGGAGCCGTCGACTGCGGCGACGCCTTGCCAAGGGGTGAGATTTAGATCGAGATTCACAAGAGGCGATTTATAGCCGCAGTAACGACAAGATTCACAGGGGCGACATACTATTTGTCGCCTCTTTTTTGCTGCTTTTAAGAATCTTTTCGTTTTGTGCTAGTATTCCTAAGAAATTTTTAAGCTTAACTAAAGCCATGCTTAGGTTTGCCCGCCCTTCAGCAGATCGGCTAAGTCAGTCGCATCGTTGTCAAGGCCTTCCCTTTCTGGGCATCGGATTGGCCTTGGCGATGGCCGTTGGTGGTGCCATGGCTGTCCCTGGTGCCAAAGCAGCCTGTCTCACCACTGTCGCTGAAAATAACTGTGCCACCTTTAATTCATCTTCGACAAGCACAGCTGTTCAAGCATTTACATCATTAAATTTATCGACTAATCGGTATTTTCAGCTCTCTTTGCTCACCAATGCGGGCGTTTCCTACACCATTACTGATTTGGCATGGAGTAAAGACGGTTCAAGTTTTACAAACTTCTCACCTCTCTCTTTAAACCTTAATTCTGATGGTTCCAGAGTTTACACCAATATTGTTGATTATGGCAGCGCCATTGGCGTACCCCTCTACCTTCGCTATACGATCCCCACAGGAGTGGCGCTGGGGGCAATTATAGAGGGCACCTTGATTGCCAATGATAATGGCTCCAATGGGGGAGGCGTTCTCACAGATTCGATCAACAACTATCAAGCGGTTAACCGTCAATCCTTGTCCGTGGCCGCAAGCGCTGCAGTGCCTGCACCAGTGCCCATCTTGGGAGCCGCTGGATTCTTTGTCTATAGTCGTCAACTGCGTCGCCGACTTCGTTTTTGATGACCCGCGACTACCCTCCTCAGGATCAAGACAAGTTCGGCAATTTAGGTTCGCCGACTTTTTTAGATGCTGAGGAGCACCAACAAGAGCAAGATCGCACCCTTGGTCGTCTCATCTATGAATGCGGTCTGCTGCTAAGGCTGGGTGGCCTTACCCTGATTGGTGTCTATTTGATTTTGGTGGTCACCCAGTTATTCCCCCTTCAGCTGCTTAAACCCCAATGGCAGCTCGATGTCATTGCGACCCTCACTGGTGCTGGCAGTTTCGCCCTCGAAGGGGCCCTTCTCATTTTGGTGGCCGAACGACTGGATGTGATTTCTCTAGCCAATTTTCAATGGAGCAGTCGCATTCGCCATTGGGCCTTACCTGCCGCTATCGGATTTTTGCTGCTGATTCCCTTGCACATGAGCGCGACGCAGCGTTTGATCGGGCAGCAGCAGCTTGAGAATCAAAAATTATTGGTTCATCTCAATGACACCAAACAACAAATTGCCAATTCCAAATCGCCTCAAGCATTGCAAACTGCCATTATTCCGCTGGGATTAAACCCGACCCCAACAATTCCTAAAAATCAAGCAACTTTTAATTTGATTCGCGATTCACTGGTTCGCGATCTAGGTCCTCAGCTGACGCGTATACAAGAATCAATTCAGGCCAAGCAAACCACCTTCGCCCAAGCCTCAAATAAAACTCTTGTAAAAAATTCACTTGTTTGCGCTCTTTTCGCTGCCTTTTTCTTTGTAGTCACGGCCACGGCGAGCGGGCGTCGCATGGTTCCCCAAGAAATTGTTTCCGCTAATCCGACTGACTGAATTCACAGCGATTGAATGTTCAAGATTGAGCAGCTTGGTCTAGTCATTAGCGTTTCGTTCTTTGCCATTTTTAAATGCTTTTGCCTTGTCTGGACTGATTTTTAGTCGCTTAACGAATTTTCAGCAGAGTTGCG
>JBEIVL010000016.1:0-37381 GCA_040373885.1 Aphanothece sp. | reverse complement strand
CGATTGGTCGCAGGTTCGAATCCCGCCCGGGGAGTTCAGGTCAATTCACAAAAAATAGTGAGATTTGCGCCCTAGCTTTTGGTTTGGGTACATAACAGAATCGGGCCGCCGCTACGGATCAAGAAGGGTTTCTTAACCCGTGATCCCCCACCGCTGCGACGGTCTTGTTTGCAATGGAAAACGTTGAAATAAAAAATTTTCTTAAGATCTGGGACTTTGGCCCATGGCGGTGCCAGTGCCTGGATTGATTGACAACGCCAGTGCAGCACAAGGTTTTAGAACGCTTGGGGCAGCAGAGAAGCCTTTCAGCCGCCGCCTGAGCGCGTCAGTGGAGCTTGGATCCAGCGCCGATCGGCAGCCAACGGCTTGCCTGAGCGGCGAGAATGGCCTTGAATCCCCGCAAAATTGGGAGATTTGTTCACCCTTGCGGTTCACCGTATCTCTGCCATGAAACCCTGCATCCTGCTGATAGAGGACGACAGTGACATGCGTGACCTTGTCGCTGGGCACCTCGAGCATGGCGGCTTTGATGTCCATCGCGCCGACGACGGCATCAAGGGGCAGGCATTGGCGCTGCAATACAGTCCAGATGTGATCCTGTTGGATCTCATGCTTCCCAAAGTCGACGGCCTCACGCTGTGTCAGCGACTCAGGCGTGACGAACGCACAGCCAAGATCCCCATTTTGATGTTGACCGCTCTTGGTGGAACCAAGGACAAGGTCAGTGGCTTCAACTCAGGGGCCGATGATTATCTGACCAAGCCCTTCGACCTTGACGAACTCATGGTCAGGGTCAAGGCTCTGCTGCGTCGCAGCGAACGGGCGCCGCTGTCAAGCAAACATAACGAAATCCTTAGTTACGGACCTCTCACCCTTGTCCCGGAACGCTTTGAGGCGATCTGGTTTGACCAGCCGGTAAGACTCACCCACCTGGAATTTGAGCTGTTGCATTGCCTGATGCAACGCCATGGCCAGACCGTTTCGCCTTCCTTGATTCTCAAGGAGGTATGGGGATACGAACCTGACGATGACATCGAAACAATTCGGGTCCACGTCCGTCACCTGCGCACCAAACTCGAACCAGAACCTCGCAAACCCCGTTTCATCAAAACTGTCTACGGCGCGGGCTACTGCCTTGAGCTGCCGGTTGGTGAGCAAATTCAACCCCTCGCCGATGTCATGGCCACAGCACGCAACGCCGCGGCCGAAACGGCAGCCCGCCGTGAAAAAGACAGTGCCAACGCCGCGGCCTGAATTCAGGCAGGCTCCGGTTTGGCCAAACTGACGCGAACCAACTCTGAGGCCTTCGCCACCAGCGTCTTGAGCGTCGCGTTGACCTGACCTACCTCAACCTCCTGAAGGCCCTCCTGCACCAATCGTCGGGCCTGACTGCCCATGGCGATTCCCGCAAACGGAACCCCACAGCGACTGGCCAATTCGCCGGTGCCCCGATTGGTCCCCCCGGAAAGCACCACCGGCAGGTGACGAAAGCGCGGATCCCTCTCCTTGAGTTCGCGCTCGATCACATCCGCCATCGCCACCGCCTGGAGCGTGGCCTTCCAGCCTGATCCAGCCACCCCTCCCATGGGCACGCCATCGGCCTGAATCATCAGGCGATTTCCGGAGATGGCATGGGCCCGGCGGATCCGCTCCAGCAGATCGTGGTTGGAAAGATGGTGCCGATCCAGGCACAGAGAGACCAAACCATCGGGCAAACAGTCGTTGACCACCTGCCATTCGGCCAATGTGGCCTGCTCATCGGCAACGGCGGCATGGAGTTCGATGCTCTCCGCCCCCGCCCGTAGGCAGGCCGGCAGTGTTTTCTGCAGCGACTTGGCGTCATGGCGCCAGCGAATCGCCGCCGCCGCCGGCGGACAAACAGCCTCACAGCGCCCGCAACCGATGCACAGCGGGTCGACAACGACAAGTTCCGCCGTGATCGCCGCAGTGGGACAGGCGGGGATGCACAGATCGCAGGCTACGCAATCGTCTGTAATCACGGCTTTGCGCACGTGGTGGTCCCCCGGCATGCCCACACTCACGGTGATGAAGGGACGCACACCAAGACTCAACCCCATGGCCGAGGCCACCTCGAAAGCGGCCTGGATGCCTCGCCCACAAGCCTCGACCACCGATGGCTTGGCCGAGACATCAAAACCGTTGCAACCCGCCAGGCTGTACACATAGGCCAGCCTTTCGACATCGGCCTCCACCTCGTGGCCAGCGCCGCAGACCAGCTTGAAATAGCCGCTGGCCGCCAGCAGTTGTCTCCATTCCTCCAGACGCTCCATCAGCCGGGGCCGCCGCCTTCTCTCCCTGTCTAAAGGCCCGACGGGTCGACCTGGACCATGGGCAGGGCGGCCAGCTCAAGCAGGGCCACCTCCCAGGCCAGGCGGGGTTGGCCGTGGCCCAACAACTGGGCCCTGAGGCGTTCGATCCGCCTCCAGCGCCCCGGATCCGGTCGGCGGCGCCAGCCGGCCAGTTGCCACCAGCCCAGCAGCCACAGCTGCAGTTCCCCCTCCAAGGCTTCGCTGAGATCACGGGCCAGCGCCAGCGAATCGAGCGGATCCGGCCCCAGGCTGAGAAGACGATCGGCCAGGCCCTCCGGGAGGGCCTGCCACTGGCGGCGATGCTCGAGCAGAGCCCCCGGGGAACCTTCCGCCAGTTCCAGCAGTTCGGGGGGATCAGGGGGGCAGGCCTGCCCCGCAGGTGGTGATGGGTCTGCCGCCGCGGAGCCCGTGGAGCGCAGCACCGCCTGCACCTGGTCGGGTGCCAAGGAGCGGAAGGGAATGCGCTGGCAACGGGAGCGGATCGTGGACAGCAGGCGATCCGGGGCTGCACTGATCAGGATCAGAACCCCCTCGCCGGGTTCTTCGAGGGTTTTGAGCAGGGCATTGGCGGCCGTTTCCGCCATGGACTCGACCGACTCCAGCACCACCATGCAGTGCCCCGACTCGACGGGTCGTCTGGCGAGAAATCGGGAGACCTCCCGAATCTGCTCCAGCCTGAGCTGGGGTGGCACCTTGCGGTTGATGCCGCTCTCAGCGGCCTGGGAAGCGGGAATCAAGCGGCCCTGGTGCTGGAACGTGGGCTCCACCCACAGCAGATCGGGATGGTTGCCCTGGGACATCAAGCGCCGGATGCGACCATCCCCCCCCAGGGCATCGACGACGGCAGCAGCCCCGGCCCCGTCCGCTTTCGTGGCCTGCACCCCCTCCAGAAATCGCAGCGCCGCCAGCCTCCTGCCCACCCCCTCGGGACCGGCGAACAGATAGGCCGGAGCGAGCCGGCGGGACCGCAGGGCCGCCTCAAGCAAATGGATGGCCAACTCCTGCCCCACCAGGTCGGCGAACAGGGGAGAGGGGGCTGCAAACGCCTCAGTCATGCCCTGCGCCGCAATGACAGATGGGCAGTAAGCAAGGACGCTGTGGGCGAGGACGCAGTGGGCGAGGACGCAGTGGGCAAGAGGGCGCGACAGGGCACCAATTGAGGTTAGGGGCCTCTCCAGCGCAACAGGCTGTGGGTCAACGCACCCTCAGAGGAGAGGGTGATCAGGCGACCGCCAGGATCGTCAGGTCGGCCTAAAGGGCAAGGCTGGACCGGTCCAAAGCCGCGGAGGCAGGAGGGACAACCCAGAAGCATCACTGGATCCAGCTCCTCCGGTCGCCCGGGGAGTTGCGCCTGCCAGTGCTGGTGGACATGGCCAAACACCACGGCCCGTAGCTGGGGGACGGGCGCCAGCAGGGCGAGAAGCTCCTCCCCGTCAGCCAACCTGATCGCGTCCATGGTCGAATCCCCGATCGGAACCGGTGGGTGATGCACCGCCACGACCAGGGGAAGGTCCGGGGCCCTGGCCAGCTCGCGGGCCAGCCAGGTGCGCTGACGATCCCCCAACCACCCCCCGACACAGCCGGGCTGATGGCTATCGAGCAGCAACAGACGCCCTCCGGCCAGGGTGAGGTCCCCTGGAGCCAAGGCGGCTCGGCGACCGAGGGCGGCGCGGAGCAAGAAGGAGTCATCATGATTTCCTGCCAGCAACGCCACCGGGAAAGGCAAGGGAGCCAACAGGTTCCGCAGCGAGACGTAACCCGCCCAGCTGAGGTCATCGCAGAGATCTCCCGTGATCAGGAGCAGATCAGGTGGACCGACCTTCGCCAGAGCCCGCTCAAGCCCATGGCGCAACCACAGCAGGGACGCACGCCCATGACACAGGCCTGCGGGATCAGCCAGCAGATGGGGATCACTGAGCTGCAGCAGACGCATCGGCGCGATCAACTCCCCCAGGGTCGCTGGGATCGGGGCCGCGACGACGTTTCGGCGACGGGGACGGCCAGACCACGACGGATGGCGGCACAACAGCACTCCGTCACGGCGGCCACCGGCTGCAGGGCCTCAATCCGGGTCCAGCCCCTCTGGGCGGCAAGGGCGGCAAAACCAGCGGCGACGCGCTCCAGAAAAGCCTCCCCCGCCGATTCGATCCGATCGGCCGGTCGCCCGCCGCGGCGGCGTAAGGACTCTTCGAGGGGCAGATCGAGCCAGAGGGTGAGATCGGCCTGAAGCCCCCCGGTCGCCAGTTGCTCCAGTGTGTCGATCAGCTCCAGGGGCAAGCCCCTGCCATGGCCCTGATAGGCGGCGGTCGATCCGCTGAAGCGATCGCAAAGCACCCAATCGCCGGCCTCCAGTGCCGGCAGTAGAACGCCGTCGACGTGCTGGGCACGGTCCGCCGCATAGAGCAGCAATTCGGCCCGAGATAGGGGCTGCACCCCATCGGGAGGATGGAGCAACAACTGCCGCAGGGCCTGACCCAGGGCCGTCCCCCCCGGCTCCCGACTCACCACCAGGCGGGCGCCGGGGGCCATCAGTCCACTGCTCGGCAGCCATTGGCGCAGGGCCTCGATCTGGGTGGTCTTACCGCAACCATCGACCCCCTCCAGCACCAGGAATCGGCCCGGGGGCAAGTCGCTTGGATGGGACGCCTCAGGCTTCACGGCCGATGCCTCCACGGCTGGGCCCACCAGCCTGGAGCAGCACCGCATTCAAAACAACCGTGATCGAGCTCATGGCCATCAGCAAGGCCGCCAGGGGGGGGGTGAGCCTGATTCCCTGAAAGGGCAGCAATAGTCCTGCGGCGATCGGCAGCAGCAACAGGTTGTAGCCAAAGGCCCAGAAGAGATTTTGCCGCACCTTGGCCATCGTGCGCCGGGAGAGGGCCAACGCCAGGGGCAAACCCTCCAATCGATCCCCGAGGATCACCAGATCCGCCGCCTCCTGGGCCATCTGGGTGCCCGTGCCGATGGCCACGCCCAGGTCAGCAGCGGCCAGGGCCGGAGCATCGTTGATGCCGTCGCCCACCATGGCCACCGGCCCCGTTTGCGCCGCCAGGAGGATCCGCTGCAGTTTCTGCTCGGGGCGCAAGTCCCAGGCCAACTCATCAGCGCCCAGGCCAACCTCGGCCGCCAGCCTTTGCACGCTGCCCTGACGGTCCCCACTGAGGAGGCCAAGGCGCAACCCCTGGGCCCGCAGACCAGCCAGCGTGGAGATGGCGTCGCCCCTGGGACGGTCCTCAAGCCCAATCCAGCCCAGCAGGACCTGATCCACAGCCACCGCCAAAAGGGAGGCCCCGTTGGGGGTGACATCCCCCATCAGCCTCCCGACCGCGGTGACGCCCTGGCCCGCCAACCACTCCGGACGACCCACCCTCACGGTGCCTTCCACCCCATCGAGGACCCCGACCAGGCCATCGCCGGGCATCACCTCGGAGGGCCCCGGATTCAGCAAGGGAAGCTGGCGGCGCAAGGCCTCCTGAAGAAGGGCGTGGGCCAAGGGATGGCGACTGGTCTGCTCCAGGCTGGCGGCCAGTTGCACCATGCGATCGGCCGTCATGCCGCGATCGATTGGAGCGGCGCTCCCGTCAGCCCCACCTGCGGCCGCCTCACCGAACCCTCCAGCAGCCCCCTCAGCCGACAAGGTCACCGCCGTGACCAGGGGCCGTCCCGTCGTGAGGGTGCCGGTTTTGTCAAAGAGCACCGTCTTCAACCCCGCCGCGGCCTCAACGGCATCACCGCCCCTGAACAGGAGGCCCGAACGGGCTGCCAATCCAAGGCCAACCGTGATGGCGGTGGGCGTCGCCAGCCCCAGGGCGCAGGGGCAGGCGACCACCAGGACGGCGATGGCCAGTTGCAGCGCCAACGCCAGGGATGACAAGCCCGGATCGGCCATGCCATGGCCCCCGTGCCCCCCGTGGCCCATGACACTGGAGGTGGTCAGCACCCAGGGCCAGAGCCGACAGCCCCATTGCCACCAAAACCAGAAGGTGAATCCAGCCAGCAGCAGCACCGCCAGGCTGAAGCGACCGGCCACCGCATCGGCCAGGCCCTGGATTGGCGCCTTGCGGGCCTGGGCCTGGTCGACCATATGGACAATGCGGACGAGGGCACTGTCGGCCCCGCACCGCAGCACCTCAAGATCGAGGGGCGACTCCTGATTCAGGCAGCCCGCAGCCAATTCGCTGCCAGGAGTCACCCGCATGGGCAGGGATTCTCCGGTGAGGGAGGAGCAATCCACACTTGAGCAACCCTCCCGGACGACGCCATCGACGGGCACCCTGTCCCCGGGAAGGAGACGTAAACGATCGCCTGGACGCAGGGCCCCCACCCGAACCGGCCGCGGCGGTCCCCCATCGACGATCAGCAGGGCCTCATCGGGCTGCAGTTCAGCCAATTGCTCGATGGCGCGGCCCGTGTGCCAGCGAGCCCGTTCTTCAAGAAAGCGACCGCTGAGCACAAAACCCAGCAACATCACCGGTTCATTGAAATAGCAGGGCCAACCACTGCCGGGGCTCAGCCAGCCATATAGGCTCGCCAGGTAGGCACTGCTCACCCCAAGACCAACCAGGGTGTCCATGCCGGGTGCACCGGCAAGGGCCGAACGAGCCCCCACCCACAGGATCGAGCGTCCCGGACCCAGCAACGCCAGGGTGGCCACGAGGGCATGCAGGTCATTGCGGGCCAGAAGCGAGGCCAGGCGGGTGTCGCCAAGAGCGCCTGACTCGGCCAGATGGCCCAGGCCCGAAATCAACAACAGCGACAGGGCCAGAAGCAACTGCTGCCAATGGCGCCACCAATGCCGCTGTTGGAGAAGGTCCCGGCGCGACACCAAGGGGGCCTCCTGATCACGGCAACGGGCCCTGAAGCCGAGAGTTTCGAGGCTGGCCAGCACGGGAGCCAGATCCACATCGGCGTTGGCCAGCTCCAGCCAGGCGGTGCGAGTCAGCAGATTGACGCTGACATGGCGCACTCCGGACTGCTGGCCCAGGCGCTGTTCAACCGCGCGAACACAGCCGCCACACTTCATGCCCTCCACGGTCAGCAGATGGCTTGGGCCGGGGCGATCCGTTGCGGGGATCGGCCCGGCCGGGGGGAGGGCGATGACGGGCGGGGAAGGCAAAGGCGCAAAGGTCCGGATCCCCACGCAAGTTAAGAACGCCGGCTGTGGCCCAAGGGCCCGCGGTGCTCGGGGCAACACATGGAACGGCGGGCCAGCCCCAAGGCCCGCAGGCAAAAGGGCCGGGACCGGGCAGGATGGAAGGCCGATGCCCCGAAGCCCCGCGTGCCCCGCTCCCAGCGCAACGACAACTTCATCGACAAAAGCTTCACGGTGATGGCGGACCTGATCTTGAAGGTGATGCCAACCAACCGTCGCGCCAAGGAAGCCTTTGCCTACTACCGCGATGGCATGAGCGCCCAGGGCGACGGAGAATACGCCGAGGCGCTGGAAAACTACGAAGAGGCTCTGAAACTAGAGGACGACCCCAATGACAAGGCCTTTATTCTATATAATATGGCCTTGGTATTCACCAGCAACGGCGACCACGATAAAGCCATGGAATTATATGGTGAAGCCCTTGATCTAAACACCCGCATGCCACAAGTCTTCAACAATATGGCCGTCATCCACCATCACCTTGGTTCCATCGCCGAAGAGCAAGGAGATCAGGATGAAGCCGATCGGCGCTTTGATCTGGCCGCTGAGTGCTGGACGAAAGCCATCCGACTAGCACCTAACAATTATATCGAAGCCCAGAACTGGCTCAAAACCACCGGCCGAGGAACCGTCGACGTCTATTTCTGATTCAGATCCCCGATTTCCTCATTCCTGGTTGCGGGGATCCACACCCAGGGCGGCCACCAGGGCTTCGGCCACGGTGGCCGCCTCCAACAACTGAAGCCCAAGTTGTCGTGCCAGCCCCTCCAAGCGGCTGCCCGCCGGAGACACCACGCGCGTGAAGCCCAGCCGGGCCGCCTCCTGCAGCCGCAGCTCCAACTGCCCGACCGGCCGCACCTGCCCCCCCAAGCCCAATTCGCCGATCAGCACGGTTCCGGCGGGGAGGACCAGGTCACGGAAACTCGCCACCACCGCCGCCGCCACCCCCAGATCGGCGGCCGGCTCCTCGACCTGCAGACCGCCTGCCACAGCCAGGTAGCAATCGAACCGTGAAAGGGGCAGGCCCAAATGTTTTTCAAGCACCGCCAGGATTTGATGCAGGCGATTGGTGCCGATGCCCGTAGCGGTGCGGCGGGGGCTGGCGTAACTGGTGGGACTGACCAGGGCCTGGATTTCAACCAATAGGGGTCGGGTGCCCTCACAAGCCACGATGATGGCGCTTCCGGGGCTTGGATCACTGCCGCCCAGGAACAGCTCGCTTGGATTGCTGACCTCCACGAGGCCCTGACCCCGCATCTCGAAGACCCCCAGTTCATGGGTCGCTCCAAAGCGGTTCTTGACGGCCCGCAGCAGGCGGTGACTCACGTAGCGATCACCTTCGAAGGTGAGCACCGCATCCACGAGATGTTCCAAGACCTTGGGACCGGCCAACAGACCTTCCTTGGTCACATGGCCCACCAGCACCAAAGCCGTGTGTCGCCGTTTGGCGACCCGTTGCAAAGCAGCAGCGCATTCGCGCACCTGGGCCACTGACCCAGGCGCGCTGGCCAGATCACCATCATGCAGGGCCTGAATGCTGTCAATGATGGCGACGGCGGGCCGCAAGGCCTCGAGTTCCTGGAGGACCAGATCGAGGTCGGTCTCCGCCAGCAGGCGCAGGTCGTCCCCGGCGGGGGCCCCGGGCTCAGCCAGCCGCTGCCAACGCAGCTTCACCTGCTGGGCCGATTCTTCGGCACTGACATACAGCACGGACACCTGGTCCGCCATGGCACGGGCGCACTGCAGCAGGAGAGTCGACTTGCCGATACCAGGATCGCCGCCCAAAAGCACCAGGGAGCCCGGTACAAGGCCGCCGCCCAGCACCCGATCCAGTTCGCCGTAACCACTGGCCAGGCGCCGCAAGGGACTGTCCCCCACCGCCGTAATCGATGCGGAGCGCTGGGGGTGTCCAGCCCCCTCGCCACCGTCCTGGCCCGGGGTCGCCATGGGTCGACGGCGGCGGCCATCGGTGGAGCCTGCTTGTTCCACCAAGGAGTTCCAGCTGCCGCAACTGGAACAACGACCGAAGAACTGGCGGGTCTGGGCGCCGCAGCTCTGGCAGATGTAAACGGAGACGGGTCGGGCCAAGCGCGTTCTGAACGGGTGGATTTATTAAGAAAGGTGGCTTTCGATGAACAAGGCGGCCCTCAGACCTTTTCAGTAGGTCGGATCCGTTGTAACGAGCTCGTCGGCGCGATGACGGCACCAGTCCCAGCCAAAGAAACCATCCTTGTCGTCGATGACGAGGCCAGCATCCGCCGCATCCTGGAGACCCGCCTCTCGATGATCGGCTATCAGGTGGTGACCGCCTGTGATGGCGAAGAGGCCTTGGTGGCCTTCCACAACAGCCAGCCCGACCTTGTGGTGCTGGACGTGATGATGCCCAAACTCGATGGCTATGGCGTCTGTCAGGAGCTGCGCAAGGAATCGGACGTGCCGATCGTGATGTTGACGGCCCTCGGTGATGTCGCCGACCGCATCACAGGTCTTGAATTGGGCGCCGACGATTACGTCGTCAAACCGTTCAGCCCCAAGGAGCTTGAGGCCCGCATCCGCTGCGTGCTGCGGCGGGTTGAGAAGGAACAGGTGGCGGGTCTCCCCAACACCGGCGTCATCCAGGTGGGAAGCCTGAGGATCGACACCAACAAGCGCCAGGTGTATCGGGGCGAGGAACGCATTCGCCTGACAGGCATGGAATTCAGCTTGCTCGAACTGCTCGTGAGCCGATCGGGAGAACCCTTTAGCCGCGGTGAAATCCTCAAGGAAGTCTGGGGGTACACCCCCGAGCGTCACGTCGATACCAGGGTCGTGGATGTCCACATCTCCCGGCTGAGATCCAAACTGGAGGATGATCCCGCCAACCCCGAGCTGATCCTGACGGCACGGGGTACCGGCTATCTGTTCCAGCGCATCGTTGAACCCGTTGCCACCGAAGGAGCCTGACCCGATCCGCCCGGCCGCCCGGCGGATGACCAGTCGTCGCGCCAAGCCGAATCGCACGATCCGGCGGCTGGTGATCTGGTATCGACGCAATGCCGCCATCACATCCCTGGCGGAATCCGCTTCGGCAGCCGGCTCCATGGCCGGCAGCGTGGCTGGAGCCGCCACCTCCGTGGCCGGAGCCGCCACCTCCGTCGCGGGCAACGTCCTGCAACCCCTCGTTTTCGACCCGTTACGCCGCCTGCAACAGGGCGGCATGGAGGGCGAAGACGCCGTCATCGACGACCACCAGCGCCTCTGGGTCGCCGTCGATGGCATGGGCGGGGACAACGCCCCGGGCGCCATCCTGGAGGGCTGTCTCCTGGCCGTCGAACGGCTGCCCGTCCGCATTCGCTTCGTGGCCGAAAGCGAACCCCTGGAGCGCTGCATCCAGGCCCTAGGCCTACGGGAGGCCCTGGATGAGGCCTTGGCCCGGGGTCTGATCAGCCTGGTGCCCAGCGGGGCCTCCGTGGCGATGCACGACGAAGCCACCGTCGTGCGCCGCAAGCGGGACGCCAGCATCAACATGGCCATGGATCTGGTCAAGAGCGGTGAAGCGACGGCCGTGTATTCGGCCGGTAACTCCGGTGCCGTCATGGCGGCGGCCATCTTCCGCCTCGGGCGCCTCAGCGGCATCGAACGACCGGCCATCGGCGCCCTATTCCCCACCCGAGATCCCGATCAACAGGTGCTGGTGCTGGATGTGGGCGCCAACACGGACTGCAAACCAGCCTGGCTGCATCAATTCGCCCTGCTTGGAAACATCTACAGCCGCGACGTGCTGCAGGTGAATCAGCCCCGCATCGGCCTTCTCAACATTGGCGAGGAGGAATGCAAAGGCAACGACCTCGCCATCAAGACCCATCCCCTGCTGGCCGCAGAAACACGCCTGCGCTTCGCTGGCAATTGTGAGGGCAGGGATGTGCTCTCCGGCGATTTTGACGTGGTGGTTTGTGACGGATTCACGGGCAACGTCCTGTTGAAATTCCTTGAATCCGTTGGGGGAGTCCTGTTGGACGTGCTGCGGGCCGAGCTGCCAAGGGGGCGTCGCGGCAAAGTGGGTTCCGCCTTTCTGCGCTCCAACCTGGTGCGAATCAAAAAGCGCCTCGACCATGCCGAGCATGGCGGCGCCTTGCTGCTCGGCGTCAACGGCATCTGCGTGATCGGCCATGGCAGTAGCAAGGCCCTTTCCGTGGTCAGCGCCCTGCGCCTCGCCCATTCCGCCGCCAGCCACCACGTCATGGATGACCTCCATGACCTTGGATCCCCCCCGCAGCCTGCGGCGACCTGTGGTTGACTGACCCAACGATGGGCCGAACCTCAGTGGTGCTCAGCGCGATTGAATTGATCAACCTGCCCCAGCTCCTGCCCCCCCGCGGCATGGAACTGGTGGGTTCTGGCAGCGCCCTGCCGCAGAACGCGGTGAGCAACGATCTGCTCAGCCGCCGGGTCGAAACCAACGATGAATGGATTCGCGATCGCACCGGCATCGGCAACCGCAGGATCGCCTCGGAGGCCGAATCCCTGACCAGCCTGGCCAGTGCCGCTGGCCAGGCGGCACTGGATCTCGCCGGCTGGAAGGCAGAGGATCTGGATCTGATCCTGCTGGCCACCTCCAGCCCCGATGACCTCTTCGGCACAGCGCCACGAATCCAGGCCGCCCTAGGGGCCCATCGGGCCGTGGCGTTTGATCTGACGGCGGCCTGCAGCGGTTTCCTCTTCGGGCTGATCACCGCGGCCCAGTTCATCCGTGGCGGCAGCATGGACAAGGTGCTAGTGATCGGTGCCGATCTGCTCAGCCGCTGGGTGGACTGGGATGACCGGCGCACCTGTGTGCTCTTTGGAGACGGAGCCGGCGCCGTGGCCCTGCAGGCCTGCCCGGCGCACCGGGATGGCCTCGTGGCCTTCCGCATGCGCTCGGATGGACAACGCAACGGCTGCCTGACCCTTGCCCGCAGCGGCGATCGCCTGCCCTTGGTCGACGATCTCTCCAGGGAGGTGGGGGGATTCGGCACCATTCACATGAATGGCCAGGAGGTCTACAAATTCGCTGTCCGCGAAGTGCCGATCGTGCTGGCCGAGCTGCTGCAGACGGCGGGCCTGACAGCAGAGCACCTCGATTGGCTGCTACTGCACCAGGCCAATCAACGGATTCTCGACGCCGTGGCGGATCGTTTTGCTGTCCCTCGCGAACGGGTGTTGAGCAACCTGGCGGCCTATGGCAACACCTCCGCCGCCACCATTCCCCTGATGCTGGATGAGGCCGTGCGTGATGGCCGGATCCAGCCCGGTCACCTGATTGCCAGCAGCGGTTTCGGGGCGGGCCTGAGCTGGGGAGGCGCCCTGCTGCGCTGGAGCGGCCCGTCCCCATGAAGGGGGCATCGGGCTGGCCCCCTGCGGCGTAATCTCCTGCCGGTCAATGGCATGAGGGTGCATGGCTGTCGCCTGGGTCTTTCCTGGACAGGGTTCTCAGAAGCTGGGCATGGCCGAGGGGGTGCTGGACCTTCCTGGCGCCAGAAAGCGCTTCGCCCTGGCCTCAGAGCGGCTGGGACGTGACCTGCTGGCCATCTGCGCCGGTGGAGAGACCCGCGACGAAAGCGGCCCTGTCGACCTCAACGACACCCGCAACACCCAACCGGCCCTCTTTGTGATCGAAAGCCTGCTGGTGGATGCCCTGTTGACAGCGGGCCCAGCACCCGCCCTGGTGGCGGGCCATAGCCTGGGGGAACTGGTGGCCCTCTATGCCGCTGGGGTCTTCGACGCGGACACCGGCCTTGCCTTGATGCAACGGCGCAGCGAACTGATGGCCGCGGCCGGTGGCGGCGCGATGACCGCCGTCATGGGTTTTGACCGACCCCAGCTTGAGCAACTCGTTGCCGCCACCGACGGGGTGGTGATTGCCAATGACAACAGTGATGCCCAGGTGGTGATTTCCGGTAGCCCGGAAGCGGTCATGGCGGTGAGCGAGTCTCTGCCCTGCAAGCGGGCCATCCCTTTGGCGGTCTCCGGCGCTTTCCATTCGCCCTTCATGGCCAAGGCCGCAGCCGCCTTTGCCACGGAACTGGAGGCGGTGCCCTTCGTGGAAGCCTCCATCCCAGTGCTGAGTAACACCGATCCCACCCCAAGCAGGGACGCGAATGTGCTCAAACAACGGTTGCTCCAGCAGATGACCTCGGGGGTTCGCTGGCGGGAAACCATGCAGCAGTTCGGCCGCGAAGGCATTGATGAGGCGATCGAGATCGGTCCTGGCAACGTGCTCAGCGGACTGATCAAGCGGAGCTGCCCGGGTCTCCGTTGCCGACAGGTCGGCTCGGCAACGGATCTAGAGCCGTGAGCGCGCCAGGCCCCCTGGTCCAAAGGCGAGTCAATCGCCCGGCGCTGCTGGGCAGTCCCCAACCCGACCTGGGCTACAACCTGATCAGCAGCCTGTTGGTCTGGCCATTGTTCCGCATTCTGCTGCGAGGCCGCACGAGTGGCCTGGCCCATGTGCCCCGCCTCGGGGCCATGGTGGTGGTCGCCAACCATGGCTCCCACCTTGACCCGCCCTTGCTCAGCCACGCCATTGGTCGCCCTGTGGCCTTCATGGCCAAGGAAGAGTTGTTTCGGGTGCCGCTACTGGGACCACTGATTCGAGCCTGCGGGGCCTATCCCGTCGCCCGCGGCGCCAGTGACCGTGAGGCGATCCGCACCGCCAGCGAACGGCTGGCCCAGGGCTGGGCCACCGGGGTGTTTCTCGACGGCACCCGCCAGGACGATGGTCGCGTCCATGCCCCCCAAGCGGGGGCGGCCCTCCTGGCGGCGCGCCTGGGGGTGCCGCTCCTGCCGGTGGCGATCCTCAACAGCCACCGGGCTCTGGGCCGGACAGGGGGCTTGCGGCTGGTGCCCGTGCATATCCGCATCGGTCCCTTGATCCCACCGCCCGCCTCGCGCCGCCGCGGTGACCTCGATGCCACGACTCAGGCACTCCAACGCCAGATCAACGACCTGCTGGACGCCGGTCCGATCAAGCCCAAGCTCACTGGGGACGTAGGGGCTGCAACCGCTCTGCCGCCCAGCCCCTGAGATCACGGCCACTGATCACCCACAGCAGGGCCCGGGCGCCATCCCCCCAGACCTTGCGCCTTCCTTCCACCACACAGAGCTGTCCACAGGGCACGGACACAGGTGTCAGGTGAATGCCCCGACTTCCGGCCACGATGCGGCCCACCAGCAGAGCACGGTTCATGTGATCGCTGCTGGTGACGAGCAGAGCATGGCGGATCCGGGCACGGCGGAGGTCATCCACCAACGACGTGAAATTGCTGAGGGTGTCCCGGGCCCTGTAGTCCAGCTGCACCTGATGGGCCGACAGGCCCTCCCGTTCGCGAAACAACCAATGGGCGTACTCGGGATTGCTGCCGCCGCTGACGATCACGGGGAGGCCATCTTGATGGGCCAGGTGGGCAGCGGCGACTTCCCTCTGGGTGTCCCCGCCCAACACCAGGATCAGCTGGGGAGGTGGCGGCGAGGGCCACCACCACCCCCGCGACAACCACATCAGGACCAGACCACCGACAAGAAGGAGCCTGGAGGCACCACGATTGCGCCGGCGCGGGAGCGGGCGGCGGGCACGAATCTTGGGATCGGCGGAGATCCGATTCGACCGAGACGATTGGGACTTCGATTGCGACTGCAGCTGGGGCGGAGGCTGGCGCTGGGCCCGCCGTGATGGGGCGGTCCGACTCAAAGGCGACCTCCCTCGACCGGACTGGTCGGATAGAGAGGCAGTACAGGCTGCCAGGGGCCAGGCCGTTCGGCCACAGCCGACGCCTGGGCATGCCGCAACAGATGCTCGACATCCTGCGGCACGAGGGCCACGGCAGGGTGCCGCGGGGCAGCTCCCATCGCTTCCTCCAGATCGGCTTCGCTGCGATACAAGCGAGGAACCCTGAGTTCCGCCACACCCCCTGGAGCCGAAGGATCAGGGCCATAGAGACCCGCCACCCACCCATGACGGGGCAGCTCCTGCACCAGCGCCAGCGGTCCTGTTGGCTGGCTCAAATCACCGGCCAGAAGTCGCTCGGCCACCAAATGGAAACTGCCCACCCCATCAAGGGGAATCCCCAGTTGCTGGGCCAGGGTGCGAGCCAGGGTCACGCTGAGGCGGGTGCCAGTGAAACCACCTGGTCCCGTCGCCACCGCCACCCGGGCCAGGGAGGGCCAGGCCGCGGCGGGCAGGACCTGCTCAAGGGCGACGAGAAGACCACTGGAGAGATCCCGCCCACCGGGAAAGACGGCCAACTCGGGGGGATCCGCCTGGCCGAGGGGTTGCAGTCCCACCCCAAGAAGGTCGCTGCTGCTGTGCAGGGCCAAGACCCAGCGACGGGATTGAGACGCAGCTGCGTTCATGCGGGCAAGACCTGCCCTGGGCGCAGCCGGATCCAGCGACCCGGGTCGCAGCGGAAGTCAGCGCAGGCGCGCACATCCCATTCGACTCCCACCCCTCCCTGAGGCAGATCCCTGACCTGGACGTGGATGCGGGGCTCCCGGGGCCTCCAATCCGGACTCGAGTTCAGATGGGGAGCTCCGTGCTGACGCTCTACGGCGTGGTAGGCCTGGCAGCGGTCGACCCAGTGGCAATCGACGCAGATGCACATGCCGCCCGACCCCGATCCTGGGTCCATTGTGACCCGCCCCCCCAGGGAACAGGCCGCCATGCTGTGGCAGCTGCTTGACCCCCCCCGCTGGCCCATTCCCTTCAGCGATTTCCCGCCGGGCAGCGCCCTGGTCGGGGGAGCGGTGCGGGACGCCTTGCTGGGACGCCTGGCAAACCGACCCGACCTCGATCTTGTGGTGCCGGTGGAAGCGGTGAGGCTGGCCGAGACTCTGGCCCAGCGCCATGGCGGCACCGTTGTGGCGCTGGATCGGGAACGCTCCATCGCCCGGCTTGTGATCCGCGGCTGGACCCTGGATCTGGCCCGGCAGGAGGGACCGGTTCTGGCAGCAGACCTGCTGCGGCGTGATTACAGCATCAATGCCATCGCCCTGACTCTCCCGAATGGCGGGGAAGAGGCCGTTCTGGTGGACCCCTGCCATGGGCTTGAAGACCTGGCCGCAGGCCGCCTGCGAGCTCTCAGTGAGGCCAATCTCCTGGACGACCCTCTGCGGTTGCTCCGGGGCATGCGCCTGGGGGCGGACCTGGGGCTGCCCATCGATCAGGAGAGCAAGGGCTGGATTCGAGCTCACGGAGCCAGGCTGACCGAGGTGGCTCCAGAACGGGTCCTCGGCGAGCTAGAGCGCATGGCCAAAAGCCCCTCAGGCCAGCGGGGACTGGCCCAGGCCCTGGACTTTGGGCTCCTGGACCCCTGGCTGGCCCCCGACGCTCTGCCGATGAGCCCTGGAATTCTCATTGAGGCCCTGACCCCTGCCCGTGCCCAGGCCCGGGGCCTCTCGAGCGAGGAAGCGCTCACGGCCCTGCCCGTGGCGCGACTCGCCCTGTTGTTTGACGCCGCAAGCCTGGGCCGACTGCAGGCCAGCCGCCGGCTGCGCCAACGGGTGGGAGGCCTGCATCACTGGCTGAGCCGTCTCAAGGCAGCGACAATTCATGGAGAGCTGGACCGGCTTGACGAGGACGAGCGCTTGGCCCTGCAGATGGATCTGGAAGCGGATCTGCCGGCATTAGTTCTGCATCTCGAGGGGAGCCAGGCCAAGACAGCTCTGGAGCGCTGGCGGAACCCCAACGACCCTCTCTTCCATCCAGCAGCCCCCGTGGATGGGACCAGCCTGCGAGAGCAACTGCATCTGGGAGCCGGGCCCCTGCTGGGACAACTCCTGCATCACCTGAAACGGGAACGGGCCATGGGGCGACTGCCGGCCCAGAACCACGATCGGGAATTGATTCGAGCGACGGCGGAACGCTGGCTCCAGGAAAGAGCACGAGAGGTGACGTGATTAACTATCGGGTGCAATGGCGTGATTCCACCGCCTGCTGAAGTCTTATTCCCCCTCCCTCTCCCATGAGCGTCCGCCTTTACGTCGGCAACCTGCCGCAATCTTTTGATGAAAACGAACTGACCGCCCTGTTCCAGGGTGTCGGCGAAGGCGTTCGCTTCAAGACCGTGACCGACAGGGAGACGGGCGCCTGCCGGGGTTTCGGTTTCGCCAACGTCGACGACGAGAAGCTGGCTGAGGCTCTGATCGACCAATTGCATGGCCGCGAATTCGGGGGCAATACCCTGCGGGTTGAGGTGTCCGAGCGTCGTGACACCCGCAGCGCCGCCCCAAGCGACCGTCGCCCCTCCAATGGGGCCCCTGTCGCCCAGCGCCGTGCCGCTGACAAGGTGGTTCACACCGACAATGTGGACAGCGAAGCGCCCGATCCCCGTTGGGCTGGCGAACTGTCCAAGCTCAAGGAGCTCCTTGCCAACCAAACGGTAGGCGTCTGATGGAACCCTCTGGTCCGGCCCTACCGCCGGACCCTTGGGCCTGGGGCCCGCATCGGATTCATTGGATTCGTCATGCGGCGATGGTGCCAAAGCAAGATGTTCAGGGTTCAGTCCTCCTGATCCATGGGTTTGGTGCCTGCGTCAGTCACTGGAGGCACACCATGGCGGCCCTCAATCCCGAGCTTGATGTCTATGCCATCGACCTGCTTGGTTTTGGGGCCAGTGACAAACCCCGTTCACGTTTAAAAGGAGAGCCGGATCAAGCCGGTTCAGTGCGCTACTGCTTTGATCTCTGGGCCGATCAGGTGCAGGCCTTCTTAAATGAAGTGATCCCCCAGGGCCCCATCCATTTGATTGGTAATTCCATCGGTGCTCTCGTGGCCCTGGTAGCGGCCGATCGCCTCGAGAGCGCCGGCCACGCCCCGCGCCAGGTGGTGCTGATTGATTGCGCCCAGCGCACCCTCGATGAGCGGCGGATCGCCAGCCTGCCTGGATGGGAAAAGGCAAGTCGCCCTCTCATCAAACAGTTGGTGCGACAGCGCTGGTTGTTGGCTCCCCTGTTTCGCTTTGTGGGGCGCCCGGGCTTCATTCGCCAGGTGTTAGCCCAGGCCTATCCCAGTGGGGCCAATCTGGATGATGAGCTGGTGGAGATGCTTCTCAAACCGGCCCTGGACAAGGGAGCGGTCGAAAGTTTTCGTGGCTTCGTCAATCTTTTTGAAGATCACCTCGCCCCTGATCACCTGGCTCGCCTTCAAGGACCCGTGCGCATGATCTGGGGAGCTCGGGACCCTTGGGAAGATCCAGACGAGGCTCGCCGCTGGGCCGCCGAGTTTTCTTGCATTCAAGAACTCGTTGTGCTGGATGGACTGGGGCACTGCCCCCACGATGAAGCTCCAGACCGCGTCAATCCAATCCTTCGGCGTTGGCTGGCTGAAACCGACTGAGGACAAGGGCCGCTGCAGCATTCAGCCGCGGCAGTCAATGCACTTGAGCCACCAAAAAGGACATGGGCAGATCGAGAAGCTTGCCTGCCGTGGGGACATAGGCCCTACGACTAAAAACATCATAATCCTGGCGCTCAATCACATCCAGAATGCCTCGATAAAGACGCAGGGACGTCCACACAGGCCAGCGAGCATCGGCGGAAAGCCAGCGCACGCCAGCCTCAGAACGGGCGAACCAATAGCGAGCACGCTCAAGCTGAAACGCCATGAGATGACGCCAATTTTCATTAACGACCCCAGCAAACAGCTGTGTCTCTGTATAATCAAATCGCACCAGATCTTCCTGGGGCAAATAGATACGCCCCCGCTCCCGATCCTCACCAACATCGCGCAGAATATTGGTGAGCTGGTTGGCAATCCCCAAGGCCACGGCAGCCTCGGTAGGGTCAGGGTGCTCACTCCACGGAGCGGTTGTGTAAGCCGGGTCGAGACCCATCACCGACTGACACATCAAGCCAACTGTGCCAGCAACACGGTAACAATATAATTCAAGCTCAGCAAATGTTGAATATCGGTGGCAGCGCACATCCATGCGCTGGCCTTCGATCATATCGAGATAGGGTTGCAGGGATTGGGGGAATTTCTCAAACATATCCACCATCACCAGATCCAAGGCATCACTCACCTGTCCCGTGTAAATGCCCCGGGTCTTGATCTCCCAGGCATCCAGCCTGGCGACCAATTCCTCAGCCGGCAACCCCTGAGCCTGGGGGCTGTCCATCAATTCATCAGTTCGTCGGCACCACACATAGATGGCCCAGATCGCCCGGCGTTTGGCGAGGGGCAGCAACAGGGTGCCGAGATAAAACGTTTTCGCCCAGCGGGCTGTTTCCTGGCGGCACAATTCATAGGCCTCATCCAAGCTGGGGAGGAGGGGCTGTTCTGCCTGGGTGGCCGGCGTTAGGGTCACGCTCAAACGGGAACGAGTTCTGCGCTGCCGACACCGTCGGAAACATTGGGTCGGGCGCTGGCGTCAACGGCCTCGGCGCAGAGTCGGCCGCTGAGCACAGCCCCCTCCATTGAGGCCAAATAACGCTGCATGGTGTAATCACCCGCGAGAAAGAAGTTAGCAATCGGTGAACGTTGATCAGGGCGCAGCTTCTGGCAACCTGGAACAGTTTTGTACACCGAGAGCGGTGTTTTCACCACAATCGACTTGCGGAGCACGGCCGGAGTGTCCCCCAGAAAATGGGACGGGAACAAGCGCTTCAACTCCTCCATGGTTGCGGCGACGATCTCCTCATCCGGTCGACCGATCCAATCGTGAGCCGGAGCGAACACCAACTCAAGCATGGAGCGTTCGGTATCAGCATATTCCCGACAGGTATTGCTCATGTCGGCATAGACACTCAAAAGGTCAGATCGACTGAACAACAAATGGTCTATATCCGTCAGCTTGCGATCAAACCAAAGATGGACGTTGATCACCGGCACTCCTTTCAAACCGGCCAACTTCTCAAAATAGGGTAGGGACTTCCAAGGCTCCGGCAACAAGAGTTTCAAGGGATCCACCGGCAGAGCGCTGACATAGGCATCGGCCTGAATAATTTGGGGATCCTGCCCCTTGACCCCGCCGATACGGAAAGCTGTCACGCGCCCTTCACCATCAACCTCGATCTGTCGCAGCGGCGCGTTGAGCTGAACCTCGCCACCGCGCTCCCGGATATAATCGACAAGCGGTTGGCAGAGGCGCTGGGGTGGATTGCCATCCAGAAAGGCCATACGCGAACCATCGGCCTCCTGCAGGAAACGATTCAGAGCCGTCAACACGACTGTGCTGGAAATTTCGTCAGGATTGATGAAGTTGAGCGCCTTACTCATCGCCATGAACACCTCATCGTTCACCCGTTCCGGGATGCGATGCAGACGCAACCATTCACTCCAGGAATATTGATCACAAGCCTCAACGTACCCCTGCCCCCTCAACATAGCCGGAACCAGCCCCAAGCCGAAAGAGATCTTCTCAGGCCAGCTCAACATATCGTTATTACCAAGAATCGCCGCCACACCATTCAAGGGAGCCGGCAGGTCGGGGAAATCAAAACGACTGTAGGTTCCAGGCACTTCACGCTGGTTGAAAATCATAGAATGCGATTTCCATTGCAGTCGGTCTTCAATATCCAGCTCCTCAAAAAGTCTGCGCATATTGCGGTAAGCGCCAAAAAATATATGCAAGCCCGTTTCATACCAATCCCCCTCCTCGTCCTGCCAGGCAGCCACCTTGCCCCCGAGGACATCGCGGGCCTCAAAAATCATCGGGGTATGGCCTGCGTCGCAGAGATACTTGGCACAGGACAACCCAGCCAGCCCGGCCCCAGCGATGGCGACACGCATGACGCGGCAACAAACAGGAGGCAACCTTATCGGCCGAAGCCCCACACCGTGTCTTCCATGGCCCCGAGACCGGTCCTGGCTCCCGAAGTTCCTAGAGTTCTGCCAAGCCGAATGTGTCGGCTCTTCCGCGCCAATTCCTCCGTGCCACCGGCGTCCCATGGCCGATACCCTGCTCAAGTCCACCACACGCCACATCAGGCTGTTCACGGCCCGCGTCGAAAACGGTGATCTGCTCCCCGATGCCGACCAACTCACCCTGGACATCGATCCAGACAATGAGTTTCTGTGGGATGACGCCTCCCTCGACAAGGTGCACTCCAGCTTTCGAGCCCTGGTCGATGCCCAGGCGGGGGCCGATCTGACCGACTACAACCTGCGGCGCATCGGCTCGGAGCTGGAGGGGGTCATCCGACAGTTGTTGCAAGCCGGAGAGATCCGCTACAACCCCGCTTGCCGCGTCCAGAATTTTTCCATGGGGCTGCCACGCACCCCCGAATCGCTTTGAGCCGCTCCCGCCCGGATGATCGCCCCTTTCGCGACAGGGGTACCGGCGCCTACCGAGACGCCCCTGCCGACTTTTATGAGGGTCGCACCCGTGACCGCTACGGCCCAAGGAGCCCGGGTTCGTCCTCTTTTGGCGGTCGCGAGGGCCCCCGCACAGCAGGATCTGGCGGCGGTGGGCCGGGCGGAGAAGGGGGACCAGGATTCAAATTCAACGTCGGCACCTTGGCGGTCCTTGCAGGGGTGCTTGTGGTGGGTATCGGCATCGGCAGTGCGGTGACCAGCACCACCGTGGGCAACCAGGGGAACATTGCCAGCAGCCAGCAACTCGACATGGCCGTTCCTGATCCAGAGTTCTGCCGCCAATGGGGAGCGAGCGCCTTTGTGATCGACGTGGAGATGTACACCACCATGAATCCCAGCAGCAGCTTCGTGACCCAACCCACCCTCAAACCCGGCTGCGTCATTCGTCGGGAAAACTGGACGGTCTTGCAGAAGGAAGGGGCGATCACTCCGGAGCAGATGCGCGAATGCAAACAGCGGATGAACACCTTTGCCTATGTCGGTTCCGTGCGCGACAAACCCATCGTGCGCTGTGTTTATCAGACCGACATCACCCAGAACCAGTTTCTACAGAAGGGAGTTGCCGGAGCCGCTCCTGACAGCAGTGTCGGCGTGACGCCTGAAGCCGACCAGTTCTGAGCCGCTTCAAGGGCCAGACACCCTGGGGAATCACCCCCCTGGGGTGATCGGGGTTTCGCCACGGGCCTGACCCTGGCGCAGGGGACTGTCGGGGCTGGCAAACACCGGCAACACCTCACGGCGAAACGCCTCGGACGCCCTGGAGCAGTAACGGGCCGGGTGGGTGATCAGCTTCAACTGGCGCCGCACAAGCAGATCCGCTAGGGGAGGCCGGTGCAGGGTTCCTGCCGCCAGTTCTCGCTCAATCGAAACGACGGGGAGGAAAGCAGCCCCCAAACCAGCTTGTACAGCATTTTTGATGGCTTCGAAAGAATTGAGTTCCATCTCAATCTTGAGTCGCTGCACATCCAATTTGGATCTCAGCAACAATTGATCCACCATCTTTCGGGTTGTTGATTGGGCATCAAGGCAAACAAAACCCAGCCTGTACAAATCATCTTTGGTCAACTCGGGCAAGCGAGCCAGGGGATGCTTTGGGGGCAGAACCAGGGCCAGCTCATCATTGGCGTAGGGAACCACCTGGAGCAGGTCGTTGAGTTCGGCTGGCAATTCGCCACCGATGATCGCCAGGTCGATCTGGCCATTGGCCACACTCCAGCCGGTGCGACGGGTGCTGTGCACCTGCAACTGCACCGCGACATCGGGGTATTTCTGGCGGAACAAGCCGATCATGCGCGGCATCAGATAGGTACCCGTGGTCTGACTGGCACCGACCACGAGGGAACCGCCCTTGAGATTATGGAGATCATCCAAAGCCCGACAGGCCTCTTGGCACTGGCTCAAGATGCGATCGCAATAACTCAGCAGCAGATGGCCCGCTTCGGTGAGCTGGGCCTTGCGTCCACCACGATCAAAGAGTGAGACATCCAGCTGCTTCTCCAGATTCTGGATCTGCAGGCTCACCGCCGGCTGGGTGACGTAAAGACTGTCGGCCGCCTTCTTGAAGCTGCCCTCGCTGGCAATGGCCCGCAGGATGCGGAGCTGATCGAGGGTGAAGGGCAGATCGGCCATGGAGTCTTGAGAGTCCGAAAAGATCCGATGGCCGATCCGCCACGCAGCCTTCAACTCTAGGCTGGCCATGGGAATCAGTTGCTGTCGCCCGCTATCACCCCCGCGTCCCCCACTGAATCCCTGCACAGCTCCTGGGTGATACTCGCCCTATTGCTGGGCTTTGCGGTGGTGCACAGCGGTGGTGCCGCCCTGCGCCCCTGGGCCGAAGAACGCATCGGAGCCCGGGCCTGGCGCCTGATCTTTGCCCTGGCCAGCGTGCCCGCCGCCGCAGTGGTGATCGCCTATTTCCTGGCCCATCGCTACGACGGCTGGCGACTCTGGAATCTTCAGGACCAGCCATGGATGGTCCCCTTGGTCTGGGTGGGGACGGCGATCAGCTTTTACTTCCTTTATCCAGCCACCTACAACCTGCTGGAAATCCCGGCCCTGCTGCGCCCAGAAGTTCGGCTGTATGACAGCGGCATCATCCGCATCAGCCGCCACCCCCAGGCCGTCGGCCAGGTCCTGTGGTGCGCCACCCACCTGCTCTGGATCGGTAGCAGTTTCATGGTGGTCACCTGTTTCGGCCTGATCGCCCACCATCTGTTTGCCATCTGGCATGGCGATCGCCGCCTGCGTCGACGCTTTGGCAGCGCCGCAGCCACCCTTCAGGCCCAGACCTCGGTGATTCCCTTCGTCGCTGTGTTGGATGGGCGACAGAAACTTGTGCTGAATGAATTTCTGCGGCCCGCCCAGTTGGGCATCGCCCTCGCGATCGCTCTGTTCTGGTGGGCCCACCCGAGCATCGGCCTGGCCGCCAGCAGCTTCCAACGCACAGCGCTGGCTCACTGGTTGGGTTGAGCCCCTTCCGCTGGACCTGCCTACACTCGCTGCAGCCGTCCCCTGAGGATGCCGTCCGCTTCTGAGCTTGCCTGGCTGATCCCAGTGCTACCCCTGCTGGGCGCCTGCCTCACGGGTCTTGGCCTGATCAGCTTCAATCGCACCGTCAACCGCCTGCGTAAGCCGGTGGCCCTGTTCCTGATCACCTGTGTCGGGGCGGCGGCCGTCCTCAGTTATGCCGTCCTCGCCGAGCAGCTGGCGGGAGTCGGCTTCAAGGAGGTGCTCTTCAACTGGGCCAGCGCCGGCAGCTTCAACCTGCCGATGGGATTCCGGGTCGATCCCCTCGGTTCCGTGATGCTGGCCCTAGTCACCACCATCGCCCTGTTGGTGATGGTCTATTCCGATGGCTACATGGCCCATGACAAGGGTTATGTGCGCTTCTTCACCTATTTGGCCCTGTTCACCAGTTCGATGCTCGGACTGGTGATCAGCCCCAACCTCCTGGAGATCTACGTCTTCTGGGAGCTCGTAGGGATGTGTTCCTATCTGCTGGTGGGCTTTTGGTACGACCGCGATTCCGCCGCCAATGCCGCCCAGAAGGCGTTTGTGGTGAACCGCGTCGGCGATTTCGGGCTGCTGCTGGGCATTCTGGGCCTGTTCTGGGCAACCGGCAGCTTCGGCTTTGAAGAAATCGGCGCCCGTCTCCAGGAGGCTGTCGCCAATGGGGCCGTATCAACCTCGGTGGCGGTTCTGCTCTGCCTGCTGGTCTTCATGGGCCCAATGGCCAAGTCGGCCCAGTTCCCTCTCCACGTCTGGCTACCGGATGCCATGGAGGGCCCCACCCCCATCTCCGCCCTGATCCATGCCGCCACGATGGTGGCGGCCGGTGTGTTCCTTGTGGCCCGACTGCAACCGGTCTACGCCCCCTTCCCTGCGGTCCAAGCCGTGATTGCCGTCATCGGCACGATCACCTTGTTCCTAGGAGCCTCCATCGCCCTCACCCAGCAGGATCTCAAAAAGGGGCTGGCCTATAGCACCGTGTCGCAGCTGGGCTACATGATGCTGGCCATGGGCTGCGGTGCCCCCGTGGCGGGCATGTTCCACCTGGTGACCCACGCCTTCTTCAAGGCCATGCTTTTCCTGGGCTCAGGATCAGTCATTCACGCGATGGAGGAGGTGGTGGGCCATGAGCCAGTCCTGGCTCAAGACATGCGATTGATGGGGGGATTGCGTCGTTACATGCCGATCACGGCAACAACGTTCCTGATCGGCTGCGTTGCCATCGCCGGCATCCCGCCACTGGCCGGCTTCTGGAGCAAAGACGAGATCCTGGGGCAAGCGTTCCATCACTTCCCGATTCTCTGGGCGGCCGGTTTCTTGACCGCGGGCATGACAGCTTTTTACATGTTTCGCCTCTACTTCCTTACCTTTGAGGGAAGTTTCCGTGGTAACGACAAAGCTCTCCAGTCCCAGTTGCTCGCCGCCGCTGGCAAAGCCAGCGATGACGATCAAGCCCATGACCATGCTCACCACGCCGACCATCCCCATGAATCGGGATGGCAGATGGCCATGCCCCTGGTCGTACTGGCCGTTCCCTCCATCCTGATTGGCCTGCTGGGGATGCCATGGAACAGTCGATTTGCGGCCCTGGTGGATCCCCATGAGGCGCGAGAAATGGCTGAGCACTTTTCCTGGCAGGATTTTCTGCCCCTTGCGGGCGCTTCTGTGGCCATTTCGGTGGCAGGCATCAGCCTGGCGGTTTTGGCCTATTCCCTGCATCGCATCGATCTGGGCCAGGCGGTGGCGGCACGCTTGCCTGCAGTCAACCGTTTTCTGTCAAATAAGTGGTATCTGGATGCGATCAACGACAAACTATTTGTCAAAGGCAGCCGCAAACTTGCACGTCAAGTCTTGGATGTCGATTCCAAAGTTGTTGATGGAGTTGTCAACCTCACCGGTCTACTCACCCTAGGAAGTGGCGAGGGCCTGAAGTATTTCGAAACCGGCAGGGCCCAGTTCTACGCGCTGATCGTGTTTGGTGGCGTCATCGCCATGGTGGTCCTGTTTGGAGCCTTCGGCTAAGCCGTCCACCAATCCGCTCGCCCTTGTAAGCCAGCCTCCCCTCTCCCTTCCACACTGGTCATCAAGTCACCACAAGCTGAACCTCGTCTCGCCAACTGACCTTGGCTCCCCCGGCGGGGAAACTCTTCATCAGCCTTCAAGCCACACGCCCTAGGCCAACCGCCGCCCCCCAGTCTCACGCCCTTGGCAGCACTGCGGCGTCGTTGCCGAGCATCGCGCGCGTGCCGCAGTGCTGCCAAGGGCGTGAGCCACCGACTGTGTGACAACCCCCATCGGCTCTAAGCCAAAGGGGCTGCCATTTCTACACTTCTCTCAGATGATCCCTGTGATCTGTGCCTTTCCCCTGGCTAAGTGCCGCGATCCTTTTCCCGATCGCCTGCTCCCTGCTGATCCCCTTCATCCCTGACAAGGGTGATGGCAAAACCGTGCGTTGGTACGCCCTTGGCGTGGCGCTGGTGACCTTTCTGCTGACCGTCGGGGGCTATCTCAACGGCTACGACCCAGCGATTTCAGGACTGCAGCTGGTGGAACGGGTGCAATGGTTGCCCCAACTGGGCCTGGCCTGGTCGGTGGGAGCCGATGGCTTGTCGATGCCTCTGATCCTGTTGACGAGCTTCATCACAGCACTGGCGGCCCTAGCCGCCTGGCCGGTGAGCTTCAAGCCCAAGCTGTTTTATTTCCTGCTGCTGGCCATGGATGGCGGCCAAATCGCCGTCTTTGCGGTCCAGGACATGTTGTTGTTTTTTCTGGCCTGGGAGCTTGAGCTTCTGCCGGTTTATCTACTGCTGGCGATCTGGGGCGGTAAAAAACGGCAATATGCAGCGACTAAATTTATCCTTTATACGGCTGGCAGCTCCCTTTTCATTCTCCTGGCCGCTCTCGCCATGGGGTTCTTCGGGGGAGGGACGCCCAGCTTCGAATACAGCGCTCTGATGGCCAAGGATTTTGGCACGAAGTTCCAGATGCTCTGCTATGCGGGTCTATTGATTGCCTTTGGAGTCAAATTACCCATTGTGCCTCTGCATACCTGGTTGCCCGATGCCCACGGCGAAGCCACGGCTCCAGTCCACATGCTTTTGGCGGGAATTCTGCTGAAGATGGGAGGTTATGCACTATTGCGCTTCAACGTGCAGCTGCTCCCTGAAGCCCATGTGCAATTTGCACCGCTGCTTGTGGTGCTTGGAGTCGTCAATATCATCTATGCAGCACTGACATCATTTGCCCAACGCAATCTAAAACGCAAGATTGCTTACAGCTCCATCAGCCACATGGGCTTCGTTTTGATTGGCATCGGCAGCCTCAGCGCCCTTGGCACCAGTGGCGCCATGCTGCAGATGGTGAGCCATGGACTGATCGGCGCCAGTCTTTTCTTCTTGGTGGGGGCCACCTACGACCGCACTCACACCCTGCAACTGGATGACATGGGCGGCGTCGGCCAGAAGATGCGCAAGATGTTTGCCCTCTGGACGGTCTGCTCCCTGGCCTCCCTGGCCCTACCTGGCATGAGTGGCTTTGTCTCCGAGCTGATGGTGTTTGTCGGTTTTGTCACCAGTGAGGCCTACAGCCTGACGTTTCGCGTGGTGATGGCTGCCCTGGCGGCCATCGGTGTGATCCTGACACCGATCTATCTCCTTTCGATGTTGAGGGAAATCTTTTTCGGCCAAGAGAATGTCGAATTGGCCTCCCATACCCACCTCGTCGATGCCGAACCCCGTGAGATCTATGTGATCTCATGTCTGCTGGTGCCGATCATCGCCATCGGCCTCTATCCTCGCCTGGTGACTGATACCTACCGGGCTTCTGTCGAGGCGTTGGTCCAACGCGAAGAACAAGCCATGGCCTTGGTCAAGCCCCTGGCGGCGACCGCTCGCTTACGAGGACCGCTCAAGGCCAGTCAGCCGTTGGCCGCCTTCCAGGCTCCCTCCCTACCCCAGTTGGGCTCCTGAAGCCGACTCGCCCAAGCCACCGCCGTAAAATCACTTTCTGCCGCGACATTCACCATGCGTCAGCTGAACTTTCTCTTGATTTTCAGTTTCGGTCTGGCGATGGTGATGTTCACCCTCGAAAACACCGAAGCCACAACGGTTCATTTCCTGCCGGGCCTCAACAGCACCCTGCCACTGGCGGCGCTGTTGCTGCTGGTTGGTGGGCTTGGAGCCACTGCTGCCTGGATTTACGCCGTCTGGAGTGGGGTGGTCAAAAAAGTGGAAACAATCCAAAACACAAGCGAGCGGGAAGCCCAGCAGGTGCGAATCCAGGAATTGGAAAATGACCTGCAGCGCTATCGCGCCACAGTCGATGCCCAGCTCGGCCTGCTGCCCGCCGCTGGACAAAGCACCGCAACGACGGACTGAACGAGGTGACTGGTTAGTGTCACCGACTGCCGTTACCTTGTGGAAACAGCACGCCTGGAGTTGAGCCATCTGTGGCAGAAGCGGGCGCCAGGCTGGCCATCCGGTTGCTTCAGGACGCGGCCGTGCGAGGGGAGATTGACCCTTGGGATGTTGATGTGATCGCCGTTGTCGATGGCTTCCTCGACCAACTACGCCAACGGATCCAGATCCCGCGGATCGCGGACCTCAAGGGCGGAAGCTACGAATTTGATCTTGCCGAGACCAGTGAAGCCTTTCTCGCCGCTTCGGTGCTTGTGGCCCTCAAAGCCGAAGTGCTGGAGAGCAGCACCTTCCCCCCCGAACCCCTGTTGGAGGATGCGTTCGACAGCGAAGCCGACGGCACGGAATGGAGCTCCAGCTTGCTGGAATTCCCCCGGCGACCCGAACGGCACCTGAGCCGCAGGCCCGTAGCCCCACCCCCCCTGCAGCGACCCATCACGCTTGGCGAATTGATTCGTCAACTGGAGGAAATCGCCGAACGACTTGAAACGGAACCGAACCGACCTCGCCAGCGGCAACGCAGCGGCCGCTTTAGCGACAAGGTCGCTATCGCCCAGGTCACAGCCCTGGCCCACCGAGAAAAACTGCCGGAAACAACGGCAGCGTTGAGCCGATTTCTGCAAACCTGGCCCCCGGCGGACCAAGGTCAATGGCTGGGGTTTGACCAATTGGTTGGGGCATGGGAAACCGAGCAAGCCCAGGATCCTGCCGAAGACCTGGACAAGGACCGGGTTGGTGTGTTCTGGGCCCTGCTGTTTCTCTGCGCTCAGGGCCGAGTGGACCTGCTTCAGGAGCAAGGGTTGTTTGGCCCCCTCAACCTGCGACGGGTCGAGCCCGCCGACGCCCAAGCCTGGTCCCCCCTGCTGGAGGGGTCAGATGGGGGGCCGGCTCTGGAAAGCCAGGCCGCATGAAGACCTTGCTTAAAGTCATCGCTCACTAATGAAGGACCGAACGCCAATGAAGGCGATGATCCTGGCGGCGGGCAAGGGAACGCGGGTGCGACCGATCACGCACACAACTCCCAAACCGATGATTCCCATCCTGCAGAAGCCAGTGATGGAATTTCTGCTTGAACTACTGCGTCAGCATGGGTTCAACCAGATCATGGTCAACGTCTCCCACCTTTCCGAGGAGATCGAAAACTATTTTCGCGATGGCCAACGCTTTGGCGTGCAAATCGCCTATAGCTTTGAAGGCCGCATCGAAGATGGTGAGCTCATTGGCGATGCCCTGGGTTCTGCGGGAGGCCTGAAAAGAATTCAAGATTTTCAACCCTTCTTCGATGACACCTTTGTCGTGCTTTGCGGCGATGCCTTAATCGATCTCGATCTTGGCGAAGCCGTTCGGCGCCACAAGGAAAAGGGTGCCATGGCCAGCATGATTACAAAACGAGTCCCGCCTGACCAGGTCAGCAGCTATGGGGTCGTGGTTTCAGATCCAGACGGTCGTGTGTTGAGTTTTCAGGAAAAACCGGCAATCGAAGATGCCGCCAGCGACATGATCAATACGGGTATATATATTTTTGAGCCCGAAGTGCTTGATTTCATCCCCAGTGGCGAGCCCTTTGATATCGGCTCGGAATTGTTCCCCAAACTCGTTGAGGCAGGGGCTCCTTTCTTTGCCTTGCCGATGGAATTTGAATGGGTTGATATCGGCAAGGTGCCGGATTACTGGCAAGCCATTCGCAGTGTGCTGCAGGGAGATGTTCGTCAGGTCCAGGTGCCCGGAGTTGAAGTGAGGCCGGGCATTTTCACCGGTCTCAATGTGGCTGCCAATTGGGACAAGATCAACGTGCAGGGCCCCATCTACGTTGGTGGGATGACGAAAATTGAGGATGGCGCCACCATCATTGGACCTGCGATGATTGGCCCTAGTTGCCATATCTGCGAGGGGGCGACAATCGACAACTCAATTATCTTCGACTACTCACGCATTGGACCCGGCGTGAGACTGGTTGAAAAACTTGTCTACGGCCGCTACTGCGTTGATCGTAACGGTGATCACTTTGACCTCCAAGAGGCCTCCCTGGATTGGTTGATCACTGATGTACGCCGTCAGGATGTGCTCTCACCTTCGCCCCAACAAAAGGCCCTGGCCGAATTGCTGGGAACGGACATTGCCCTTAAGGCGAGTTGAGATCAACCCAACCCGTTGAGGCCCTGAATGCCTGCCAGGCCGAGGATTTCCGGAATTCGTTCTTCGGTGCGGATCGCCATGATATGGACCCCTTGTGCTAGCGGCCGGTAAAGCTCGACCTGTTCAGCGGCGATCTTGACGCCCTCCGCCGCAGGATCACGAGCCTCCGCAAGGCGTGCAATCAGGGCCTCAGGGATACAAGCCCCCGGCACGACGCGATTGATAAATTCAGCGTTACGGGCTGACTTCAGCAAAAACACCCCCGCCAGTACTGGCAGACCCAAAGGTGCCGTGATCTCCTCCACAAAGCGACGCAAAGGCTCAGGATCCATGACCATCTGGGTCTGAATGAATTGCGCTCCAGCCGCATGTTTTTTTCGAATACGGGCCTTCAGTCCACTCCAGCTGGCCGAATGGGGATCAGCCGCGCCACCCGCAAACAGAGCCGTGGCGCCATTGGGGAGTGAACCCTTGACAGGATCCTGGCCGGCATTGAAAGCCTGCACCTGAAGCAAGAGCCGTACCGCTTCAAAATCATTGACGGGGCGGGCCTGGGGCTGGTCACCACTGCGGACGGGATCTCCCGTTAAACACAGCACATTGCGAATGCCGAGGGCATGGGCTCCCAGCAGATCGGCCTGCAGAGCGATGCGGTTGCGATCGCGGCAGGTCAACTGCAACACCGGCTCAAGGCCAATGTCCAGCAGGCGTCGACAAACGGCCAGGCTGCACATTCGCATCATGGCCCGACTGCCATCGGTGACATTCACCGCATGGACCCAATCACGCAGGTGCGCTGCTGCCGCCAGGGTGCGGGACACATCCGCCCCCCGTGGCGGGGTGACCTCAGCTGTGATGGCGAATCCGCCACGAGCAAGAACATCCTGTAACAACGAAAACGAAGCGGTGCGGACCATCATGAACCCCCACGTTGCCTACACTGAGTGATCCTCGCTGAGTGTCCATGCCCCCCCGCAGCAGAGAGGACAATCTCCGGGCGGAGGCAGCCCAGGGCCAGGGCCAAGTCGGGGCGGCGCAAAACAGTGTTATCAAACCCGGTGAATGGGAAGTACGCCATGACATCTCGGGTCGAGAACTGGAGATCATTGAACTACTGGCGACAGGCCAGACCAATCAAGAAATAGCAAGTACGTTGATGATCAGCAAACGAACTGTCGATAATCATGTCAGCAATATCTTTAACAAGACCGGAGCCAAGAACCGGGTCGCCCTACTGAACTGGGCGATGGACAATGGCAAAATCTGCCGTGATGGCTTCAACTGCTGCCATCTACAACCGCCTCCCGCTTCCAAGTCTTGAAGGCCAACGTAGGTAACAGCTCCCGAAGCTCAGCCTCGCTCCATTTCTGCAGGGGATAGCGGGCCAGAGCGGCATTACTCAATTCATGTCGCCCGGTCAGTTCCTCAATGCACCAAAGGGGCAGGTTGAGAGGTTGTTCTGGATCCTCCAGCTCGACTTCGGCCACCACCAAAGGGGCATTGCTGTCGGCGAAGACATCAAGGACCCAGTCCCCACCGGGAAGATTGAGACCATAACGCTGTTTTCGCAACAATTCCGGAGCGAGAGCCAACAGATCCAGGGCATCCCCATAGGGAATGGGATATTCATATTCCAGTCGTGCCAAGGAATGAGTCCGTTCGGGGGGAATCGCCTTGAGGGTGAGCCAAGCCTGGGGCGCAGCATCAGCTTGTGCCTGACTGATGCGCACACGCAGGGTCAGACCATCGGCCTGGCGCACCAGATAGCCCTGAGAGATCTCCACCTGCCAAAGACAGTGCTCACGCCAGCCTTCACCGACAACTAAAAAGCGTCGTTCAATTTCCAGGGGCATGGAGGCAAGGCGGCGAGATTTGGACATTGCCTTCATTCAGGCAGGGTCAGAGACGCAAAAGCAGAAGCGAGTTCCTAACCAAGGACACTACCGGCCCAATGCAATTTGTGGGTCAATGTGCGGTAGAAGGAAGGGCTTTGCTCCAGTTGCAAAAAGCGGCTGTAGTGCTGGCTTTGCTGCAGGACGCAGTGTTCTCCTGGTTCGAGGACCCTGGCTTGGGCCCCATCTTTCCAGAGCCTGACACGACGACCCGCCTCGGCTAGCGAGCGCACCGTGAGGCGAGAGCCGGGTGGAACAACCACGGCTCGGCTGGAGAGACTCATCGGACAGATCGGAATCACGACAATGGCCTCAATGCCCGGATGCAGGATCGGTCCGCCGGCAGCCATGGCATAGCCGGTGGATCCGGTGGGGGTGGCAATGATCAAGCCATCACCGCGATAGTGATCCACCACTTCGCCGTCGATGGCCAGCTCCAGGTTGCAGGTCGGGGCTACGTCATCCTGGCAGGGGCGAAAGTAAAAGTCGTTGAGCGCACCATGCACACCATCGCCATCAAGACGTGCCTCCAACATCATGCGACGATCAATCGCAAAGCGATCCTGGCGCAGCCGCTGCCAGAGGCCAGAACAGCCGGCTTCCCCTGTCGCCCGGAGCAGACGTCGATCGTGGGTGAGAAAACCAAGGCTGCCGCCCACATTGAAGTTGAGCAGGGGCACTCCCCAGGGGGCCAGATGGCGAGCCGCACCAAGAACTGTGCCATCCCCACCGAATACAAGGGCCAGCTGGGGCAAGCAGGGCTGTTGGCCCAAGAGGTCTGGCAGATCAGGAGCGGTGGGTCCCGCTTCAGCCAGAACCACGTCGACGCCTTCGTTTAATAATTCCTGCGCACAGCGCTTCGCCTCTTCATGGGCTTGGAGGCTGCCCTGGCGTGAAATCAACCAGAGACAACGCAGTTCCATGGTCTAGCCGAGTCAGGATCGGGGCGATGTGATCACCAACGCAGGAGGTTAAACCTCTCCATATCAACGGTTTCGCGATTGCGATACAAGGAAAGCAAAATAGCCAAACCAACAGCAGCCTCGGCGGCCGCCACGGTGATGACAAAAATCGCAAATACCTGGCCGCGCACCAACTGGCCGTCGAGATAGTTGGAAAAGGACATCAGGTTGAGGTTGACTGCGTTCAACATCAACTCGATGCTCATCAGCACTCTCACCGCATTGCGACTGTTGATCAGACCCCAGACGCCAATGCAGAAAAGGAAAGCGGCAACGGTTAAAAAAGCCTGGAGAGGAATGGCTTCGGCGGTCATGGTGTGCTCCTGACGGGCTCGGGATCGGTGGACTCAAGCAGCAGGGGGCTGCGCTCTTTTTCGATCAGAATCTGATCTGCAGGTTCGCCAGTGATGATGTCTGAGCTAAAGACATCTCGGCGGGCCAGCACAATGGCTCCGATCATGGCCATCAAGAGCAGGACCGAAGCGAGCTCAAAGGGGAGCAGATAGTCACTGAACAGATGCTCGCCGATTCGAATCGTGGCATCCTCGCCAACCGGTTCTGGACCCGGCAAGGCCCAGGGAGTTGTGAAGGCCACTCGGATCAGAAGGCCCAGCAAGCCGGCACAAACCGCACCGGAAAGGAATCGCCGCAAGGCCATGCCGCGGATGGGGGCGAGAATCTCCTTCTTGTTCACCAACATGATGGCGAACAGAATCAGAACGTTGACGGCGCCGACGTACACGAGCACCTGGGCCGCCGCAACGAAGCTGGCGTTGAGCAGCAGATAAAGCCCGGCAACCGACAGAAACACGCCCGCCAACAGGAAGGCGGAGTAAACAATGTTGGGGAGCAGGACCACCGCCAAGGAGCCAAGCACCAAGGTGGCCGAGAGAATGACGAAGCAGACCAGCTGCGTGGTGGAAGCGACAGTCATCAGGACGGCTCGGAGGATTCGGCGGCAATCACCTGGGCAGGAAGTCTGCCTGCCCGGGGGGCCGTAGGGGAGACCCCATGGGGATCCATGACCCCTTGAGGCAAGTAGGCCAATTCCTTGAGGGCAAAAACAGCCGGGTCTGAGGTGACACTGGTGGGGAGACGCCCGAGGGCCACATTGTCGTAATTCAGACTGTGGCGATCATAGGCAGCCAATTCATATTCTTCCGTCATAGACAAGCAATTTGTTGGGCAGTATTCAACACAATTACCGCAAAAAATACAAACTCCGAAATCAATCGAATAGTTTCTCAACTCCTTTTTCTTGGTGGCTTTATTCATCACCCAATCGACCACTGGCAGGTTGATGGGACAGACCCGAACACAGACCTCACAAGCGATGCACTTGTCAAATTCATAGTGAATTCTGCCTCGGTAGCGTTCGGACGGAATCAACTTTTCATAGGGGTATTGCACGGTCACCGGCCGGCGGCGCAGGTGATCAAAAGTGACCCCAAGACCCTGGCTGATGTACTTGGCAGCACCTACGGCATCGCGGGTGTAATCACCAACTTTGCTGAGAAAACCGAACATGGCGGGGCAGAACGGGGTTTGCTAAGACGGATCAGACCATGATGGCCGGGCTGCCGGCCGGTTGGGGAATCAACCGCCGAAGGCGGCGGGGAAGGCCAGCTTGAGGGCTGCGGTAAACAGCAGATTGACGAGGGCGATGGGCAGGAGGAACTTCCAACCGAGATCAAGCAGCTGGTCAATGCGCACCCGGGGCACGGTCCAACGCAGCAGGATGGCGAAGAAGACCAGAAGATAGGCCTTGAGAATGGTCATGACGATGCCGACGGCCCCGGTGATCAACTGCACAAGGGGGGCATCCACCGATTGGCCCAACAGACCCGCGAGCCATTCGACCGGAACGGGGAAGCCCCAACCGCCGAGATAAAGGACCGAAACAAGCAGGGCCGAGAGGACAAGATTGATGTAACTGCCCAGATAAAAGAGGGCAAATTTCATGCCGGCGTATTCGGTTTGATAACCAGCGACCAGTTCTTCTTCGGCCTCAGGAAGATCGAAAGGCAAACGTTCGCATTCAGCCAGAGCACAGATCCAGAAAATCACAAATCCAACGGGCTGGCGCCAGATGTTCCAACTGAGAATGCCGGCCCCGGTCTGTTGATTGACGATGTCGACAGTGCTGAGCGAGTTGCTCATCATCACCACGGCCAGCACCGCCAAGGCCAGGGGAATCTCATAACTGATCGACTGGGCGGCGGCCCTGAGGCCCCCGAGCAGCGAATATTTGTTGTTGCTGGCGTAACCGCTCATCAGCAGGCCGATGGGCTGAATGCTGCTGAGGGCGATCCAGAGAAAAATGCCGACGCCAACATTGCTGATCAGCAGGTTCTGACCAAACGGAACCACCAACCAGGAGAGGATGACCGGCACCAAGACAAGAATCGGGCCCAGGGTGAACAGCAGGCTGTCAGCCCGGGCCGGGATGATGTCCTCCTTGAAGAGCAACTTCAAACCATCCGCCAGGGGCTGCAGGAGCCCAAGGGCCCCGGCGTACTCAGGGCCGATGCGCTGCTGGGCAGCGGCGGAGATTTTGCGCTCCAGCCAGACGTTCACCAACACCCCCACCACCGCGGCCACAAGCACCAGAAGCATCGGCAGAGGCAGCCACAGGAGGCGGGCCAGGCCAGGCCCCATTCCGAGCCCCCCAAGGGCCTCGATGAAACTGCCCTGGAGATCAAGACCCATGGATGGCAATCCCTCAGTCACAACCGTGTTCGCAAGCATCGTGGCAGCTCCTGGTGGATCTGGGGGAGTCCGCTGGGGGACCCTAGGTGGCGGCCGGACGTTGCTCAAGGGGGATCCAGCCCCGCTCAAGCGACCCGGTGTAGATCTGACTAGGACGATAGATGCGATTCGCCCCGAGCTGCTCGCGCCAGTGGGCCAGCCAGCCCGCGGTTCTGGCGATGGCAAAGATCGGGGTGAAGAGGTCCCGTGGGATCCCAAGCTTGCGATACACAAGCCCGGAATAGAAATCGACGTTGGGGTAGATGCCTTTGGGACCCAGCCGTTCAGCGGCAACGGCCTCCAAGCGACGGGCGACGTCGTACATGCTGTCGTGACCGAAACGCTGGAACAATTCTTCGGCCAATCCCTGAAGAATGACGGCGCGGGGATCTTTGACCCGATATTCGCGGTGTCCAAATCCCATGATTTTCTGCTTCTGCTCGATGGCCCGATCCAACCAGGATTCGACCTGATCCACAGAGCCGATCTGGTCGAGCATGTCGAGCACATCCTCATTCGCTCCTCCATGCAGGGGACCTGCGAGAGTTCCCACCGCTGAGGCCACCACCGCGTAGGGATCGGTCAGGGTGCTGGCGGTGACCCGGGCACTGAAGGTGCTGGCATTGAGACTGTGTTCGGCATGGAGGATCAAGCAGGCATCGAAGATGCGGGCCGCCAAAGGGTCCGGTTCCCGCTCGGTGAGCATGTAGAGAAAGTTGGCGGCGTAGGGCAGATCGTCGCGCGGTTGGATCGGATCTTGCCCTTTGCGAATCAACTGAAAGGCGGCCACCATCGTGGGGATCTTGGCGATCATCCTCACCACCGCCGCCGCGATGTAGTCGGGGCTATCGAGGGCCCGCCGGGAATAGAACAACCCAAGGGACGCGGCACTGGCCTGCAAGGCATCCATGG
>JBEIVL010000062.1:0-3623 GCA_040373885.1 Aphanothece sp. | reverse complement strand
CCAGTTGGAGGACTACAAAGCGGCCAACATCGAGGAACTGACCGCAGCCGAAAGCAAGCAGCAATCCCTGATCGCCACCATGGCCGATGGTGCGGTGCTGCTCGATGCCGAGGGTCACATCGTGCTGGCCAATCCCACCTCCAGGCGACTATTCCGCTGGGAAGGCCGCAATCTTGAGGGCAACGAAGTCACCGACGCGCTGCCGGATGTGTTGGCGATGGAACTGCACGGGCCGCTGCTGGCACTCATGGACGGAGACAAGGACAGCACCGATGTGCGCTGCAGCTTCGGCGAACCGGCCCGCACCCTGCGAATCGTGCTGCAATCGGTGCGGGATGCCAGCGGCGAAAGCCTCAAAGGCATTGCGATGACGATCCAAGACCTGACCCGCGAAGTCGAACTGAACGCGGCCCAGAGCCGTTTCATCAGCAACGTCTCCCACGAGTTGCGCACGCCCTTGTCCAACATCAAAAGCTACGTCGAAACGCTGCACGACTGCGCTGACAGCCTCACGGAGGACCAGAAAAGCGAGTTTCTCGGCATTGCCAACGCCGAAACCGACCGCTTGACGAGGCTGGTGAATGACGTGCTCGACCTCTCCCGGCTGGAATCGGAGCGGGCCTGTCCCCTGGAGTCGATCGAATTCGGCTCGGCGATCGACCAGACCCTGCGCACCTACCGCCTCAACGCGCAGGAGCGGGGGGTGAGATTGGTGTGCGAGACCGAATCCGACTTGCCCCGCATCATGGGCAACTGGGATCTACTGCTGCAGGTGCTCGACAACCTGGTCGGCAATGCCCTCAAGTTCACCCCCAGCGGCGGACAACTGACGCTGCGGGCCTACCCCTGGCCCGACCATTGCCCCCTGCCCAGCGCCCCGGATCCCCGGGAGGGTCCCTGCTGCGCCCTGTCATCGCCGTTGCCCCGCCTGAGGGTTGAGGTGGCCGACAGCGGCTACGGCATCTCCCCCGCCGACCAGGAGCGGATCTTCGAGCGCTTCTTCCGGGTCGAGAATGCGGTTCATACCGAGGCCGGCACCGGCCTGGGCCTGGCCATCGTCAGGGGCATTCTCGACAAGCACGGCACCCAGATCCAGATGGCCAGCGAACCGGGGGTGGGCACCACCTTCTGGTTCGATCTGCCTCTGGAGTCCTCCGACATGGATGAACTGGCCCTGCAGGCCGAGCGCCGCAGCAACGAACAGTTCCCCCTGGGCGCCGGCATCACCGCCGGCAGGGCCGCCTAGGCGATGGCCGATCTGATCGCCGATCCCATGGTTGAGCCGCTAGGTGATCCGCCGCCCCCTTCGCCGCAGATCCAGCGACAAGACGAGCCGCTGCCAATAGAGCAGCGGCAACTGGCCACACTTGGCTTTCTGGCCGGCCCCAACGCTGTAGAGGACGACAAGGACACCAGCCTGGCGATCAGGGATTTCCAGCGAAGGGCCCGGTTACGGCCCGATGGCGTCCTCGGCCCCCGCACCAGGGCGGCCCTGCACGCCGCCCTCGCCGGGCCAGAGCCAGTGCCAACCAGCCCCTACCGCCAACTCAGGGCGCAGGGTGAGGAGCTGCAGGTGCAAGGATTGGCCAGCGACGATCACCTACCTTGCCTCGATCGGGGCCTGGCGGGTTCACCCTTCGCCGCTGAGGTGCCGCAGTACGCCCGCCACCTCGAAGAGATTGCCGAGGACCTTGTTCCCTATCCGGCGCCGACCCACAGCTTTGGCGCCTATCCGCGCCGCGGCCAGGCCCCCATCGTCCTGAGCGGCCGTGATGGCCTGGGCGGTCTGGAGTTCCTCAGCGAGGAGGTGGCCCAGGCCTGCGTGGCCCTCGGCAGCTTCAGCGCCGACCAGCCCCTGCGGGTGCGCTGGTACGGCCGCCAGGCGCACGACGTCAATGTGCAGTTCTGGAGCGCCACCAAGATTGCCGCGGCCCTGCATGTGCTGTGCCAGGCCAATCGCCGCAGCCCCACGACCCCGATTGGCATCTGTCAGATCGTGCCGAGGAACCTCAGCAGAGCGGGCGCGGGCGCGGGCATGGAAGCCGATGGGGCGCAGAGGCCGGGAGGAGCAGGCTTCGCTGATCTCTTTCGCGAGATGGTCAGCTATGAAAACGACGGCCCATCTCCGGGCCATTCGAATGCGCTGGGGGCCCTGTTCAAGACCCTGGTGAATCCAGGCGAGCAGAACGTGCAGGAATGGCTTCGGGCTCTGACGGGCAACCCAAGCCTGGTGCTGATGGGCCGCTACGGAACGCCCAGCTTGATCGAGAACGCCGAGCTGGTCGGTCCCTACGGGGTGCTGGTGGGCCACCGCCAACCGCCCCGCAGCCGCAACCTGGTGAGCGCCGCCGATCTGGTGCGGCTGCTGAGCCTGGTGGGCTGGCACCTGCGCCTGGAGCCCGACCAACGCCTGGCCGGCGCCCAGTGGACCAGCCTCCGGACCGTGGTCGAAGGCCTGGGCCACGACAGCGCCCGCTACATCGATGCGGCCCTGGAGCACCTGGGTCTGGTCGATGCGGTGGAACGCCCCGTGATCCTCTCCAAAATGGGCTACGGCGCTGAAACGGAAGATCCAGAGATTGACGCCCTCACCTACGCCGCCTTTGCCCAGTTCATCGACCGCCGCAGTGGTCAACCTCGGCAACGCAGCTTCGCCCTGGCCCTACGCATCCCCACATCCCCCGGCTCAGGCGTGCGCCATGACGCCCGCATGGCCGCCGAAGTGACCGAAATCGTGCGGCGGGTGTTTGCTGAGGAGTTGGGGTGAGAGGGAGATGGGGTGGATTGAATCTGTGGTGGCGATCCTGGAGGCCCTAAGTACTCAGGAATCGATAAACTAGCCCCAACGGTAAGTGGCAATGGCGAAATTCTAATGTTTTTGGGAGGAAAACCGCTCTAGATCCAGCAAAATCTGATTGAAAGCCCAGGAAGTCCATCGCAAATGATAGGGTTAAAAAGAATCATTGGAACTGGGATCATGGGCAAAGTAGATGAGCTGAAGATTAGCCAGAGCAAGGCTACGGAGCTCGCTAACTTGATTTCGATAGCCTGTGAAAAAAACAAAATATGCATGGAATGTTACGCCCACGAGGCCCAAGAACCCATCACGCTTTTTAACGGGGCATTAACCTGCAACGAAAGTCCATTCTTTGATGAAACATGCCCAAGTCATTCCGAAGGAAATCAGTATGAAGTGATTTCATGGCTATGGCACACCGACAGACCCGTAGGAATGCTGCATACATTGCGCACTCTCCCCATGGGATACATTGCCGCCAACCATGCAAAAAAAGAGCTGTTCATTGTCTTTAGAGGAACACTGACCAGTGATGAATGGAAAAATAATTTAATCACACAGCCCTCATCTACCATTGGAAATGCCCCTAATCTTGGCAAGGTCCACAAAGGATTCAACAATATATTTAGCCTTGATTACCATAGTCGACTCGAAGAACACACAAGCTTCTTAACGCAAATAGAAAAATCCATCGGGACCTACCACGAGCCTCCCCTAAGTCGCCAATCCAGCATTAAAAATACCATCCATGAAAAGGTGATCAACGACCGTTGGCTTGACAAAGGATATAAGATATTTATCACCGGTCATAGCCTGGGCGGAGCTT
>JBEIVL010000015.1:0-38307 GCA_040373885.1 Aphanothece sp. | reverse complement strand
CCCTAAGGGTCAAGAAGTCCGGGACGAATTGAGCAAAGCCCGCTCTGTTTTATTTGATCTTGGCAGGCAGCCTGAGGCACACGACGGCCCAAATTTTATATATTAATGCTCAATCAAAATGACACAATAAACGGCCATAAGTATACATTATCTCAAGATAAACTCAGGCTTTTGAGGCGCAAACATCGAGGAAAACACTTGAAAGTGCTGTGTTGTCTGCTAGCCCCTGCGAACACCCCGATTGGGAGCAACCCTGCCACCATTCAAGTGATCTACCCCACCCCCAGATCCCCTACCGCCCCAACCCACTGCTGCAATCTCCACTCCACACAACCACTGATCAGCATCGGGTCCTGACAGATCAAGGCCTCGGCGACGCCGTAATCGGCCGCCTCCAGCACCAGCAAGCCGCCGCCGCCCGGACGGCCCTCCCCATCCACCAGATAGCCGCTGCTGAGGCGGATGCCTCGGGTGCGCAGGGAGGAGACCCAGGCGCGGTGGGCGGCCAAATGGGCTCTGGCGTCAGCTGAGGACACGCGCAGGGTTTCCGTCTTGATGAACCAAGGCATGGAGACGAAGCAACCATCCCCTCAACCTGTCAGATCAGCGGGCCGCCTCAATCATGACCATTGCGATCGCGGCCCATCCAATCACCGCAGCGTTCATCAGCAAACCACCTGGCAGCCAGGCTCAGAGCGGGCCAAGCTGGGCCGGGTCGCCTATGCGACGCCGAAGCTGCCCGCAGGCCGCGTCCTGGTCGAGGCCGCGGCTGGCGCGGACACTGACGGCGATCTGGCGATCCTGCAAGGTGCGTCGGAAGGATTCCACCTGCTGGGGCGTGGGCCGGCGGAAGTCCTCTTCGTCAATGGGGTTGTAGGGAATCAGATTGACGTGGCTCTGGAAGCCCCGCAGCAACTGGGCCAGGGCCTCGGCGTGGCGGCGCTGATCGTTGAGGCCCCCAAGGAGGATGTATTCAAAGCTGACCCTGCGGCCGGTGAGGGCCACGTAGTCGCGGCAATCCTGCAGCAACGCCTCGATGGGATAAGCGCGGGCCGTTGGAATCAGCTCCTCCCGCAGGGCCTGGTCGGGGGCATGCAGGCTGACCGCCAGGGTGAACTGGGCGCGACCCAGGCGATCGAGGGCCCGCTCGGCAAAACCCGGCAAGGTGGAGGCCACCCCCACCGTGCTCACCGTGATCTGCCGCTGGGCCATGCCCAGGTCGCGGCAGAGGCAATCGATCGCCGCCAGCACGGTGTCGCTGTTGAGCAACGGTTCGCCCATGCCCATGAACACCACATGGGTGGGCCGCCGCTCCATCACCTCGCGCACACTCAGCACCTGGTCGACGATTTCATGCAGCTGCAATGAGCGCTGCAGGCCCTGCTTGCCCGTGGCACAGAAGCGGCAGGCCATCGGGCAGCCCACCTGGCTGCTGACACACACCGTCAGACGGTCGGGACTGGGGATGCCCACCGTCTCCAAGCTGAGACCGTCGGCGGTGCCAAGCAACAGCTTGACCGTGCCATCGCGGGCCGTGGAGCGGTGCAACTCCGCCAGGCGACCGATCGGATCGGGGCCCGGCTGGGGCCAGCGCTGCCGCCAGGCCTTGGGCAGCACGGTGATGGCCTCGACGCTGCGGGCCGAACGGGCGTAGATCCATTCGTGCAGTTGGCGGCCGCGGTAGGCCGGCTGACCTTCGCCCTGAACCCAGGCCTCCAGTTGGGTCTGGTCAAGACCCAGCAGGGGCGGTGAGGCAACGGAGCTGGGACTGGTGGACGGCCCGGCGGCGTTCACGGCTGAATCAGGATCCCGTGCCCCAGCTTCCACTCCACCAGCACCAGAGCAACGAACCCCAGCATGGCGATACGGCCGTTCAAGAGCTCGTTATGGCGATGGAAGCCCCAACGGGGTAGGACGCGCTGGGGAATAGGGGTGCCCAGTTCGGTGAGATCGGTGGGCTTGGACCGACGTCCATCAGTCATCACTGAGTAAACCCTCCTCATGGAGACCCTCAAGCGCCTCGGGGTCTGGGATCAGATCCTCAATCAGGGCATCATCCTCGAGACCGGGGCGTGCGAAGGCAGCGAAACCGCTCGCGGTCGCCTCCAGTCCATGGCGGCTGCGGGTGGCCACGAGATCTTCATCAGAAGGATCATCCAGGACGGCAGCCGTCAAAGGCGGTGAAGGCATCTCCACCGTGTAATCCGGGCGGAGGTTCTGAACCCGGCGGAAACCGCTGCCCTCCTCTTCGAGGATGTCCGGGTGGGGACCCGCCTCGGCCCGCAATTCCTCCTCAAACCCACCGAAGCCGGTGCCCGCAGGGATCAGACGACCGATGATCACGTTCTCCTTGAGGCCCCTGAGCCAGTCGCTCTTGCCCTCAATCGCGGCCTCGGTCAGCACCCGGGTGGTTTCCTGGAAACTGGCCGCCGAGATGAAGCTGTCGGTGTTGAGGGAGGCCTTGGTAATGCCCAGCAGAACGGGGGTGAATTCGGCCGGTGCGCCACCGGTGATGGCCATGGCCGAATTGACCTGCTCCACCTGACGCAACTCGATCAATTCGCCGGGAAGCAACGTGGTGTCACCGGCATCTTCGATGCGCACCTTGCTGGTCATCTGACGAACGATGACCTCAATGTGCTTGTCATCGATGGAAACGCCCTGGGATTTATAGACGTTCTGCACCTCCTGAACCATACGGAACTGAAGATGGGAAATCGCCTCCTGAGCCGCGTCCATGGTGGGTTTGCGGCTGCGGAGATCCTCGAAATGACACTCAAGCAATTCATGGGGATTGATGGGTCCGTCGGTCAGCATTTCGCCGGCCCGCACCTGTTGGCCATCGCTCACCATCACGGTGCGGCCCAACAGGATCGGATATTCCGTGATCGAATCATCACCCTCAATCACCGTCACTGTGATCGAGTCATCCTCATCCACCTGCTTGATCTGCACCGTGCCAGCCTTACGGCAGAGCACGGCGGACTCCCGGGGGCGTCGTGCCTCCAGGAGTTCTTCGATCCGGGGTAGGCCCTGGACGATGTCGCCAGTCTTCTGACGCTCGAAGACCAACAGGGCCAAGCCATCACCGCGCTGAACCAACTCGCCATCCCGCACGTGCAGAACGGAGTCGGGCGACACCATGTACGGACGGCCCAGACGGATGGTCAGGGTGGAGCCGTCGATGGCTTCCACCTGACCGCAGCAGGGGGCTTTGAAATCATCGGCCAGCAAATCGCCATCGACTAGGCGCTGACCGACCAGAACAGCAGGAGTGGCTGTGCCCAATTCAATGGTTCGCGTGTCACCAGCGCGCTCCACGATCAGGCGACGAATCGGTTCACCGGGAACAGCTTCCGGCAATTGCGCCACCCCATCATCCTTGCAAAGAATCTGGGTGGTCGCCACAACATCACCGCGCTTGACGACGGTGTTGTCTTCCACCTGCAGTTCGGTGTGGGTAGAACCGTGGCTGGCATCCGACAAGGTGTCGCGACGAACCAGCAAGGTTTCGAGAATGACCAATTGAAGGCGTTCAATCGTCTTCGAGCGCTTGTCGGCGATGGCCTCCACATCCACCGTCATCTGGGGAGTGGTATCGAAGGTTTCAAGAATCAACTGGGTACGCAGCAGTTCGACACCTTCGACAGACTTGATCAATTCACCATCTTTGAAGGTAAGGCGTTGACTTGCCTTGAGAGCCAGACTTGGACCACCGCTTTGCTTGACCGTGGCTAGTTCAGGCAGATGGGCCTCATCGGGAATCGTGTATTCCTCAACAGGACGCACCAGCAAGGCCCCCCCTTCTGGAGTATCGACGGCCTCAACGAAGACGATCGCTTCAGCCGTTTGACCAGGGGCAATCTCTTCACCAGGATTCACCATTCGACCTTCGCCGCTGTAGCGGGACAGCACTTTGCTGTCGGAGATCAAGTGGACTGAACCCGAGCGCACGATAATCTCGCGCAGAATGTCATTTTTCTGGGTCACGGTCACAATGCCGGCGGTCTGGCTAAAGATGTCCTTGACAACTTCAGTTCCAGCTTCGATCCATTGCCCGTCTTCGATCATCAAGAGGGAAATATCCTTGTTGATCTCATGGGTTTCCTGCGGGATCCATAACAAGGTCCCGCCTTTGCTCACTTCATAGCCGTGCTTGGCCGAGCGAGCTTTCTTGATCGAGAGGCCAGGGGCGAAGCGGACAATCCCACCGGTCTGAGTGCGGAAACGGTCGTCAGCCAACTCGGCGATCACCTCGCCAGCACCGATTTTGCTTCCTGGAGCCGTCTTGAGGAGATAACGAGAACTATCCTTATCTTCAAGATGCCAGATTTCACCTGAATGGGTTGACTCTTCAGTTAATTTGCAATCTTTCAGTGTAACGCTGGCTGTCACGATTTGAACCTCACGGGAATCGCCCGCTGACTCCCTTAGGCGCACAGCTCCGCCATACTCACTAACAAGCCTACTTTCCGCCAACACATCACCAGTGTGGACAGGCTTGTTTCCCTCAACCACAGGCTGGGCGTTGGGTGGCAGGTTGTAGACGTCGCCACTGAAGACCCAGAGCCGACCCAACCTTTGGGCTTTGTGCGTAATGTTTCCCTGGCGATCGGTCACTTCACGGGGTTGAATCACCTCTTCAAAGCGCACCTGACCGGCCAGGTCACAGATCACATCTTTAGTGGCCTTTTCAACGCTCTTCTTAACGGCGGCACCGGAAGAAATCTGAGCAAGCATCGTGTCGGATGGGACGATCTGACCGTTGGCAACGAACAAGATTGACCCGGACGTGATATCGAGTTTCTGAACCTTACCCTTGCCGCCAGGCTTCACGCTCAGGCCAAAGTCAGTTTCAGCCAGTTGGGCTTCCACACCATGGGGCGTGCGGTGAGGCCGAACCCGGGCGCGGCCATCAAATTCCACTTCACCTTCCACCAACGAACGCACCACACCTGTTTCGGCCGTGGACACACCGCCGGTGTGGAACGTGCGCATGGTGAGCTGCGTGCCCGGTTCACCAATGGACTGAGCCGCAATAATGCCGACGGCCTCGCCGAGGTCAACAAGCTGGTTATGGGCGAGGGCCCAGCCATAGCACTTGCGGCAGACCGACCGAGAGGCCTCGCAAGTCAGTGGAGAGCGCACCATCACCGTGGTGATGCCAGCAGACTCAATCGCTCGGCTCAGAGGGGCATCCATTTCCCCATTGCGTTCAACCATCACCGTTCCATCAGCAGCCACAACGGCTTCCGCCGCCAGGCGACCCACAAGCTTGCTGACGAACCGACCCTTCTCATCCGCTTCAATCAGAATGCTGCGGGAAGTGCCGCAATCCTCCTCGCGGACTATCACATCTTGGGCAACATCGACGAGACGGCGGGTGAGATAACCCGAGTCAGCGGTGCGCAAGGCAGTGTCAACAAGTCCTTTGCGGGCGCCATAGGAAGAAATCACATATTCGGTGACCGTTAATCCCTCACGGAAATTGGTCCGAATCGGCAAGTCAATAATTTCCCCCTGGGGATTCGCCATCAGACCCCGCATGCCCACCAGCTGACGAACCTGGGACATATTGCCGCGGGCCCCAGAGTTGGCCATCATCCACACCGAATTGAGTGGATCGTTGTCGTTGAAATTACGACGCACTGCGGCCACCAGCCTTTCATTGGTCTCAGTCCAGGTATCGATGACCTTGGTGTGACGTTCGACCTCGGTGATTTCACCGAGGCGGTAGCGCTCTTCTGTTTCCGTGATTTGCTGTTCCGCTTCAGCGAGCAGCGCGGCCTTGTCTCCTGGGATCCGCAGGTCATCGACAGAAATCGACACCGCCGCCTGGGTGGCGTAATGGAAACCAAGATCCTTGAGTTCATCGGCCATCGCCGCCGTGGCAGCCGTGCCATGGTGTTTATAAGCCCAAGCGACAAGATTGCGCAGAGCTTTCTTATCGATCACCCGGTTGCGAAAAGGAGGCGCCTGGGTGAGCGAAGGACGGCTGGCCTCGACCGGTGCCGTGGTCTTGGCTGCTTTAGCAGACTTCTTGCTCGTTTTCTTGGCGGGGGTGGCGGTCATGGCGTCGCGCAGGGGGGGTGGAAGCGAAAGAAAAGGTGAGGGGCAGATCGGTCGATCAGTTGGCTGCAACAGCGCCGAGAATGGTCTGATTCATGACAACCCGTCCAACGGTGGTCAGGAGATAGCGGCTAATCAAGGCCCCTTCTTCATCGAAGCGATCACGCCGCTGACGCCATTGTTCGATGCGAGTGCCGTCGCTGAGAGTTTCCTCCTTCAATGGAGCCTCTACCTCATCGTCATCATCGACCTGGCCACTGAAACGCACCCAGACCCAATCATGCAGGTGAAGATGCTTCTCTTCAAAGGCGGCGATCACATCGCTCAGATCTGAAAAAGTCCGGGAGCGGTCACCAAATTCAGGCCGAACCCGCGAGCGGTCCACGGCAGTCAAGTAGTAGGCGCCAAGCACCATGTCCTGGGAGGGCGTGATGATCGGTTCGCCGGTGGCGGGCGAGAGAATGTTGTTGCTGGCCAACATCAACATACGCGCCTCAGTTTGGGCCTCAATCGCCAATGGCACATGCACGGCCATTTGGTCACCATCGAAGTCAGCGTTGAACGCTGGGCAAACCAGCGGATGCAGCTGAATCGCGCGGCCATCAACAAGCTTGGGCTCAAAAGCCTGGATGCCAAGACGGTGCAGGGTTGGGGCACGGTTGAGAAGAATCGGGTGACCTTCAATCACCTCTTGTAACACCTGCATGACTTCATCATCCGCCCGCTGGATCAACTTCTTGGCAGCCTTGATGTTGTTGACAATGTTCTGGCGGATTAAGCGATGGATCACAAAGGGCTGGAACAGCTCAATCGCCATCTCTTTGGGAAGACCACATTGATGCATCTTGAGCTTCGGACCCACCACGATCACGGAACGGCCCGAATAATCGACCCGTTTGCCTAGAAGGTTTTGACGGAATCGGCCCTGCTTGCCTTCGATGATGTCGCTGAGGGACTTAAGGGCACGGTTGTTGGCTCCAACCACGGTGCGTCCGCGCCTGCCGTTGTCGATCAACGCGTCAACAGCCTCCTGCAACATGCGCTTTTCATTACGCACGATGATTTCAGGAGCGAGGATTTCCTGCAACCGGGCCAAACGATTATTCCTGTTGATGACCCTGCGATAGAGATCATTGAGATCGCTGGTGGCAAAGCGACCCCCATCGAGTTGCACCATGGGGCGCAGGTCCGGCGGAATCACCGGAATCACATCCAACACCATCCAATCGGGCCGAGCATTGGCGGCAATGAAGTTATCAATCACCCTGAGGCGTTTGATTAGCTTCGCCCTTTTCTGCCCCTTACTGGCACTGATCTCCTCGCGCAGCTGTTCGGCAATCTCATTCAGTTCGAGATCTTCAAGCAGTTGCTTCAGGGCTTCAGCGCCGATGCCGACAACGGGTTCGTTCTCGATCTCGGAGTCTTCTGCAAAGATTTGATCTTCGATCTCCAACCACTCATCTTCCGTCAGCAATTGCTTGTAGGTGAGATCCTTGTGATCGCCCGGATCAAGAACCACATAGCAATTGAAGTAAACAATCTGCTCCACATCCCTGAGGGGCATGTCCAAAAGAATAGCCACGTAACTGGGAATTCCTTTGAGATACCAAACATGGGAAACAGGGGCGGCCAATTTGATGAACCCCATCCGATGGCGCCGCACCCGGCTTTCCGTCACCTCAACGCCGCAACGCTCACACACAATGCCGCGGTGACGGACACGCTTGTATTTACCGCAATGACATTCCCAATCTTTGGAGGGACCAAAAATCTTCTCGCAAAAGAGCCCGTCCATCTCGGGCTTGAGAGTGCGGTAATTGATCGTTTCCGGTTTGGTGACCTCACCAACCACCTGACCATTGGGGAGAGTTCGCTGACCCCACTGCATGATCCGCTCAGGCGAAGCGAGCGTGATCTTGACGTAATCGAAGTGGTTCTCGGTGCGAAGGTTGCTGTTAGACATCGGGGTGTGGGGGGCGCTCGCTAACTGAAGGAAGGCAGACAAGAAACCGGACCGAATGGCCTTCGGACCGGTCATCCATCAGAGATCAATCGTCGTCATAATCCGCGACGCCAAGTGATTCATAGGTGGGACGGCTGGGGGTGCTGCGACGGGGGTTGACATCCTGCATGAGGTCAACTTCTTCACCGCTATCGGTGTAAACAGCGATATCCAGACCAAGGGATTGGAGCTCGCGCATCAACACCTTGAAGGATTCGGGAGTCCCCGGACGCGGGATGGGCTTGCCCTTGACAATCGCGTTGAGCGCTTCATTCCGACCCTGCATGTCATCAGACTTGACGGTCAGCAGTTCCTGCAAGGTATAAGCAGCCCCATAGGCCTCAAGTGCCCAGACTTCCATTTCACCCAATCTCTGGCCACCCTGTTGGGCCTTACCACCGAGGGGTTGCTGGGTGACCAGGGAGTAGGGCCCAGTGGAGCGGGCATGAATCTTGTCATCGACAAGGTGAACCAGCTTCAGGATGTGGGCATAGCCAACAGTGACTGGCTTGTCAAAGGGCTCACCACTACGGCCGTCAATCAATTGAATCTTGCCGGGATTCTCAGGGTCATAGACCCAATCCTTCCCAGGCTGCTTGGCCGCCTCTTCGAGATACGCCTGCACCGTCTGCTTGGATTTCTCAGCGCCGTGCATCTCATCAAAGGGCACGACTTTCACCCGGCAAGCCAGATGGGATGAAGCCCATCCCATCAGGCACTCAAAGACCTGTCCCACATTCATCCGCGAAGGCACGCCAAGGGGATTAAGGACAATGTCGATGGGGGTTCCATCGGGGAGGTAAGGCATGTCTTCACGGGGCAAGATGCGGCTGATGATGCCCTTGTTGCCGTGGCGGCCGGCCATCTTGTCGCCCACTTGGATCTTGCGCCTTTGAGCCACGTAGACCCTGACCACCATGTTGGCGCCCGGTGGCAGTTCGTCCCCTTGTTCGCGGGTGTAGATGCGAACATCGACGACGCGGCCGCGTTCTGTACTGGGAACACGAAGGGAATTATCGCGAACATCCCGGGCTTTTTCCCCGAAGATGGCCCGCAACAACTTTTCTTCCGGTGGCTGATCGGATTCACCCTTTGGAGTTACTTTGCCAACCAAGATGTCCCCGGATTCCACGTAAGCACCGATACGAATGATGCCCATTTCATCCAAGTTGCCGAGGCTTTCTTCAGCAACATTTGGTATTTCTCGAGTAATTTCCTCAGGGCCAAGCTTGGTTTGCCTGGCTTCGATTTCATATTTTTCAATATGGACTGATGTATAAAGATCGTCCTGAACAAGGCGCTCGCTAACAAGAATAGCGTCCTCATAGTTGTAGCCTTCCCAGGGCATATAGGCAATCAACACATTCTGACCCAGGGCGATCTCACCCCCTTCACAAGCTGATCCGTTCGCCAGCACCTGCCCGGCAATCACTTGATCACCAAGCTTGACGATGGGCCGCTGGTTCAGGCACGTGTCCTGATTGGAGCGCTGATACTTCTGCAGGTGATGCACATGCTCAAGACCTTCCTCATCGCGGATGACGATCGCGGTGGCATCGACAAACGTGACCGTGCCATTGACCCGGGTAATCGGAACCATGCCGGAATCCCGAGCGACCTGGGTTTCCAGGCCGGTGCCCACTAGCGGCCTTTCGGGACGCAACAGGGGCACTGCCTGGCGCTGCATGTTCGATCCCATCAGGGCCCGGTTGGCATCGTCATGCTCCAGGAAAGGAATCAGCGAAGTCGCCACCGAGATGACCTGCACCGGTGAAAGCTGGACGTAATCGACCTGCTGGGGGGGCACCTTTTCGAAATCCTGGCGATAACGCACGGGCACCAGGTCAGCCGTGATGTTGCCTTCCGAATCCGTGGCCACGTCGCCTGGGGCGATGCGGCACTCATCCTCGAGATCGGCCGAGAGATAGATCGGGGCGCCCTGTTTGATCACAACCCCGTCTTCCACCTTCCAGAAGGGGGTTTCGATGAAGCCGTACTCATTCACCCTGGCGTGGGTCGCCAAGGAACCAATCAGGCCGGCGTTGGGACCTTCCGGGGTCTCGATCGGGCAAATCCTCCCGTAATGGGAGGGGTGGATATCGCGAACCGCGAATCCTGCCCTCTCCCGGGTCAGGCCACCGGGACCAAGGGCACTGATCCGGCGCTTGTGGGTGAGCTCCGCCAAGGGGTTGGTCTGATCCATGAACTGGCTCAGTTGGCTGGAGCCGAAGAACTCCTTAATGGCCGCCACCAGTGGCTTTGGGTTGACCAACTGAGCTGGAGTCAGCGAGTCGGTCTCCCCAACGGTCATGCGTTCCTTGATGATCCTTTCCAGGCGATTCAGGCCAACTCGCACCTGGTTCTGGAGCAATTCACCGACGGATCGAACCCGGCGGTTACCGAGATGGTCGATGTCATCAAGGGAAGCGCCGCCGACGTCCAACTCAAGATTGATCAGATAGTCAATTGTCGAAAGCACATCCTCTGGGGTGAGGGTGCGCACCGCATCGGGGATGGTTAGGCGTAGTTTTTTGTTAATTTTATAGCGTCCGACCCGGCCAAGGTCATAGCGCTTGGGATCGAAGAAGCGGCTGTGCAGAAGCTGTTGACCACCACTGACAGAAGGAGGTTCACCGGGCCTGAGTTTTTTGTACAGCTCTAGGAGGGCTTGATCTTCGGAGCTGATGCCTTCTTCGTTGGCGGCCTCAATTGACTTTTGGTAATACTCAGGGTGACGAAGTTTATCGAGGACATCATTATCCGATAGTCCGATAGCTCGCATCAGGACATGGGCATTGATCTTGCGGGTTTTATCGACACGTACGTGAAGAAGATCGTTCTTGTCGGTCTCAAACTTCAACCAGGCACCCCGGTTGGGGATGAGGCTGGCATTAAAAGTTTTACGGCCATTCTTGTCTTGCTCGTCCTTAAAATAAACACCAGGACTACGCACAATCTGATTAACAATGACGCGCTCGGCACCATTGATAATGAAAGTACCCCGCTCGGTCATCAGCGGCAGTTCGCCGATAAAGACTTCCTGCTCCTTGATTTCTCCAGTTTCTTTATTGACAAGTCTGCATGTTACATACATCTGGGAAGCAAAAGTGGCATCCCGCCGCTTGGCCTCTTCAACATCGTGACGGGGACGCTTGAGGCGATATTCATTGCCAATAAAATGCAACTCCAGCTTGCCGGTGTAATCGGTGATCGGCGAGAAGCTGTCGAGTTCCTCGATCAGGCCCTTTTCCAGGAACCATTTGAAGCTCGCCCGCTGTACCTCCACCAGATCAGGAAGGTAAGTGACGGTCTTGGCGACCTGGATCGCGCTGCTCATGCGGTGGACCTGCAGGAACGAAAAAGAGGGGGAGGACTGGAGGGGGTCTCTGGCATCAGAGTCGGCCAGGGTCCCGGAATGGACCCAAGGAAGATGCCGACACGAATAGCCGTCCCCCCAAGGGGGAACGGCTATCGCCACCAACCTCTGTCACCGGACGAACCGCAACAGAGCCGAATCAGCACAAACCGACTCGGTGGGAGAGGTGGGAGACACCAGGGCTTGAATGACCAGGATGGAAATGGAAGCGTCTCCGCTGCCAGGCCAATCTCAAATCATACCTTGTCAAGCTCCAGGCCGAAGAGTGTTACGGCATTGGCGCTGCTGAGGGTGGCCAAGCTGGACAGGCTTTCGCCACGCAACTCGGCCACCCGCTCGGCCACCAGGGCCACATGGGCGGGCTCATTGCGCTGACCCCGACGGGGACCCGGGGCCAGAAAGGGGCAATCAGTTTCCACCAACAGTCGCTCAGCTGGGACCAAGCGGGCGCATTCATGGCAATCGAGCGCCTTGGGGAAGGTGACCGTACCGCTGAAACTGATGTAGAAACCCAGATCGAGAAAGGACTCCATCTCGGCAGGGGTGCCCCCCCAGCAGTGCATGACCCCCTTCAGGCCTGCCTTGGCCTGATGGCGCTGCCGCAATTCGGCCAACATCGGCTCGGCCGCGTCGCGGCAATGGATGATCACCGGGAGATCAAGCTCATGGGCCAGATCAAGCTGGGGCCTCAATTGAGCCAACTGCTCTTCGAGATTCTTCTGACGATAGAGATCCAACCCCAGTTCCCCTATCGCCACAACGCGATCATCGGCCAAGGCCGCCTGGCGCAGAACCTCCTGGGTATCGCTCTGCCAGTGGTTGGTGTCCAAGGGGTGGACCCCCACGGAATAACGCATTTCAGGGAAACGATCGGCCAGGGCGCGGATCGCCGGAATCTCTCCGGGCTCGACGCAGGCATGAATCAGGGCCCGCACCCCGGCCTGCCGCCAGCGGGCGGCCACCCCGTCGAGATCGTCATCGAACTGACGAAAAACAATGTGGCAATGGGAATCGACCAGGGGGGCTGGCGTGGCAACCGCAGAGGTGGGGAAATCAACGGCTGGCAAGGCCATGGAGGCTGAGGGGCCGATGGTTACCCATTGTGGCCGGAGTCCGAATCGCTCGGCAGGCTCTGGCCCCGGAACCTAGCCTCAAGGGTCACTGCGACATCAGAGCTTGATTGCGTCCGGTTCCCAACCCACGGCCGCCCCCGCCCCCTTGGCCCTGACCTGCCTGATGGACGGCGATGGGGCCGTCGCCAGGCTGGAGGCCATCGCCGCCCGCACAGGCGATGGCCGGCGGCGCCAGGAGGAGGAGACGGTGGCCGCGATCATTGAGCAGGTTCGCCTCGGAGGAGACACCGCTCTGCTCGAGCTCAGCGAGCGATTTGACGGAGTGCGTCCCCAACCCCTGCGCCTCGAATCAGAACAGCTGCTGGCCGCCTGGGAGGCCAGCCCCAGCGAGCTGCGCCAAGCCTTGGAACTGGCCCATCGCCGCATTCTCGATTTCCACCGCCGCCAAGTGCCGGCTGACCTCGCTGTGATCGGTCCCCATGGTGAAAAGCTCGGCCGCCGCTGGCGTCCCGTCCAACGGGCTGGTCTTTACGTGCCCGGAGGTCGGGCCGCCTATCCCAGCACCGTTCTGATGAATGCCGTTCCGGCTCGGGTGGCCGGTGTCGAACGGATCGTGATGGTCACCCCCCCGGGTCCTGGCGGAGCACCCAACAGAACTGTCATGGCCGCCGCCCATCTGAGCGGCATCAACGAGGTCATCCAGGTCGGCGGTGCCCAGGCGATCGCCGCCCTCGCCTGGGGCACCGAAACAGTGCCACGTGTGGATGTGATCAGCGGGCCGGGAAACCTCTGGGTGACCCTCGCCAAAAAAGCGGTGTACGGCCAGGTGGGCATCGACTCCCTCGCGGGCCCCAGCGAGGTCCTTGTCATCGCTGACCACACCGCCCATGCCGCCCATGTGGCTGCCGACCTGATGGCCCAGGCGGAACACGATCCCCTGGCGGCCGCAATCCTGATCACCACCAGCCCCGCCCTGGCGGCCGCTGTACCTGGGGCCATCGCCGCCCAACTCGAGAACCACCCCCGAGCGGCCATCACCAGGGCCGCCCTGGAGGATTGGGGTCTGATTGTGGTCTGCGACGACCTGGAAGCCGCCGCTCGGCTCAGTGACCGATTTGCCCCCGAGCACTTGGAGCTTCTGGTGGAGAATCCAGAGCCACTGGCCGAATACATCCGCCACGCCGGGGCCATCTTTCTTGGACCCTGGAGTCCGGAAGCGGTGGGGGATTATCTGGCGGGTCCCAATCACACCCTGCCGACCAGCGGCACCGCCCGCTTCAGCGGTGCCTTGAGCGTCGAAACCTTCCTGCGCCACACCAGCCTGATCGGCTTCAATCGGGCCTCCCTGGAGGCCACGGGGCCGGCCGTTATCACCCTGGCCGAAAGTGAGGGGCTCCACAGCCACGCCGAGTCAGTCAGGCAACGGTTGGCTTCTACCTAAGGAGCCTTCGCGATCCACAACCATGTCCACGGCCAGGGCTTCAATGGCCTCGGCCAGCCTTGGCGCGGCAACGGACAGACGTAAATCCTGAACATGGACTCCGTGGGCCCTTTTGGGGCACTCTGGATCCCGTTCCAGGCAACTGATCTGGCGGTAATCCAGGCGTTGTTGCTGAAACTGGTAGACGAAATTGCGATTCAGGCGCTGATCGATGGGACCCAAACCAATCATGGGCCTGCCGGCCAAGGCCTCGCCGAAATACATCAACAGGTGCATGGCACTGCCAATGCACCCAGCGATGATCTTGGCTTCGGCCAACAAACGCAACTGCTGAGTTAGGGGCAGGGTTTCGGGATAAATGACACTCCAGCCACGCCGATGCAATTCCTGCTCCAGAAGAGGTTCCTCGGCCAGACGGCGGCATCCGGGAGGCAACCGGGATCGGCTCAGGTAAAGCTTGCCCGCAACATCAAAGTCTCGGGCCCGATCCCCCCAAGCCCAGGGCCCCTCACAGACCTCGTCCAAGTTGTAGAGGCGATCAAGTAAGCGTCGGACTGCCAGGAAATGGCGGCGATCCACGGCGCAGCGATTGATCATGCTGGGTCTGGCAATCAACACGCGCGAACAGATCAGGGGCCTTTGCAGCGACCGAGTCGAGAGGATCCTCTCCGGATCCAGGCCCAACAGAGCCCGCACAGGCTCGATCGATGGATGCGAATCCGCAGCCAGGACCACCCTGGCCCGAGCCGCCCTGGTCCCGAGAAGATTTACCTCTGGATCCAGCAGCAGGGAGAGGTGGCCTGCCGCTTCGGTCAGGAGGTGACCGAAGACATCGAAACGGGCATAGGGAATGAAAAGAATCTCACCGCCCCCCTCAACATCACCGGACGCGGGAACCGGCTGGACCTGGGGTTCGCCGTAAACATAGTCAGTCGCTCCGGGGCCTCGCCGCAGAAAGCTCTCGGCGATCGGCTGGCCCTGGATGTCGAAGACCCCGTGGCCGCCTGGAAACAACAGAACCTGGCGCTGCTCGACCCAGCCTTCAGGGGCCAGGCCGGGCTCCGGCTTGCGGAAATGGTCCAGGCCAAGGACCTCTAGATCCCGGAACGACACCGATTGCTTAAGACGAAGGTGATCTCGGCAAAGGGTTGATCCATCAGCGACGGATCAGATCTCGCACCCGGGCTTCGCCATCCACAATCTCACCGACCAGCACTTGGTCGGTGAGATTGACAAACAAACCGTTTTCCAGCACACCGGGAAGATTGTTGATCGTTGACTCAAGGGCGGCCGGATCGTCGATGCCTCCGGCAAACTTGGCATCCAGCACCAGGTTTCCCTGATCCGTTACTACGGGGCCGGCTTTACGAACGGCCATCCTCAGCTCGGATTCACCACCCAGGGCGGCCAATTCAGCTTTCACCTGGCGCCAGGCCCCAGGCAACACTTCAACCGGCAACAGGAAACCGAGATTGAGTCGTTCCACCAACTTGCCAGCATCAACAACCACAACGAAGCGATGAGCCCGACGAGCCACCAATTTCTCCTGAACGTGGCAGGCGCCCCCACCCTTGATCAGCTGAAAGTCAGGATCGACTTCGTCGGCACCGTCAATGGCCAGATCAATGTGATCGATCGCGTTGAGACTCTTCAAAGGTATGCCCAATTCCGCGGCGAGGACTTCTCCCTGGAAGGACGTGGTCACCCCCGTGATGTCACGCAGAACACCGGTACGCAGCTTCTCGCCCAGGGCCTGGATCATCAGGGCCGCTGTCGAACCGGATCCCAAGCCGAGCACCATGCCGTCCTGGATCTGCTCGACTGCAGCCGCTGCCACAGCCTGCTTCATCCGTTGCTGAAGATCCTCACCAGCCACTGTTCACCCTCTGAAACCGAGCGGCGTGACGGTAGCAAGGGACCGCTCGGCCACCTTGAAACGATCAGGCTGCAGCAGCCCTTGATTCGGCGTTGGGCTCAAGCACCTGCTTGACCGCAGCGCTCAGTCTGGACTTCTGGTTGGATCCGGTGTTGCGGTGCAACACTCCCACTTTGACGGCCTTGTCGATCTTGCTGAAAGCGGCGCTCAGGGAAGACTCCACGGCGGCTTTGGACTCAGGACCAGGCTGCTGGCCATAGGTGCTGCATGCGGCAAAGCAGCGCTTCATCAAGGTGCGCAGGGCGGATTTGTAGGTGCGGTTGCGCAGACGGTTGCGCTCAGCAATCTCGATGCGCTTCTTGGATGACTTGTTATTGGCCACAGAGAGACTGGCGGGACATCAACGAAGGTCGATCCTACATCCCGCCTTTTCCATCCCGAACCATTGGCTTGCAGGCCTGGGCTTGACGGCCAGGATGGCCACAGCAGCCCCCCGGCGCCCCCATGAGCCAACAATTCCGCAAGCTTTCAAAGGATCTCCATCTCGCCGGCCCAGGACCGAAACGCATCCTGACCCTCGATGGCGGTGGTCTGAAGGGCATCCTGACCCTCGGGTATCTCGAGGAAATGGAGCAGCTGCTGCGGCGGCGCTACGGCAACGATCCCGACTTCCGTCTCTGCGACTACTTCGATCTGATCGCCGGAACTTCGACAGGGGCCATCATCGCCGCCTGCCTGGCCCTGGGCATGTCCGTCAGTGAAGTGCTGGAGAAGTACCAAAGCCTGGGTCGCGACGTCTTCAGCAAGGACTTGTTTCGCCAAGGGATCATCCGCGCCCGATACGACAAGGAACGCCTCGAAACCAACCTCAAGTCCGTCTTCGGCACCGACACCACCATGGCCAGCGACCAGCTGCGCACGGGTCTGCTGGTGATGTCCAAACGGCTTGACACCGGCAGCCCATGGCCAATCTCCAACAATCCCAGCGGGAAATTCTTCCGCAACACCGACGAAAGCCGCCATTGGATTTCCAATGCGGACTACCCGCTCTGGAAAGTCGTGCGGGCGTCCAGCGCCGCACCAACGTTCTTCGACCCGGAGGAAATCACCATCGTTGAGCAACCCGGCATGAAACCGGAACGGGGTCAATTCGTCGATGGGGGCGTCAGCCCCTTCAACAACCCAGCTCTGCAGGCTTTTCTTTATGCCACCCTCAAGGGGTATCACTTGAACTGGCCCGTTGGCGCCGACAATCTGCTGCTGGTATCTGTGGGAACCGGGCTCAACGATACGAGCAATAACACCACCAACCTCGCTGCAACAGGAGCGATCACTGCACTGAAGAGCCTTATGGATGATTGTGGAAGTCTTGTTGAAACGATGATGCAGTGGCTCTCAACCAGCGAATCAAATCGGGTTATTGATAGCGAATGCGGCGACCTCGAAGGCGATGTGCTTGGGGGAAAACCCATGCTGACCTATGTCAGGTATAACATGGCTCTGACAAAGGAAAACGCCATCACCCTTTGCCCCGAACTCGCCTCAAAACTTGGGGAGCGTCTCAACAAGATCAGCGAAATGGACAATACCGAAACCATGGGACTGATGCTTGCCATGGTGCGCAAACTTGCCCCTCACAGCGTGTTCGACAACCAATTTGACTCACGATTTGATCTCCCCCATGACTGACCTAGGCGGCGACATGACACCAAATCCACTGAATCGCTACATCAAGCGGGCCGACCAGGCAGTGACGGCGATCCAAATGAGTCTAGATTTGCAGGATTTTAGCTACCACAAATGGGGCTCATTGCAGCATGGCAACAAGGGTGATTGGCTCGTCGAAAATGGCGGGAATGTCTATACTGTCGCTCAAGAAAGCTTTGCCGCCACCTACCGAATGCTCAGCCCAGGGCGGTACATAAAAATTGCCCCTGTCTGGGCAGAGAAAGCCACCGTGGCCGGAGCCATCGAAACGAAAGAAGGCAAAACCCATTATGAATACGGTGATTACTTGGTTTACAATCAAGACAATCGTCATGATGGCTACGCGGTTAAAGCTGATGTTTTCGAATCAATGTATGAACCTTTTACCGATTGATTGGCAGGTTGTTGACCTGGACCTGGGCGGCTCGATGGCCGACCAGGTCCAGGCCTGGGTTCATCCAGGCGATTGACCATGCTGAGGCAGGGCCGCCGGTCGAATCGACAACTGAATCTCCTTCTGGCCACGGACGACCTTGAGAACAAGCGGCTCACCCACTGAGGCCTGTTCGACCCGCTTGAGCAAATCAGCAGGAGTGGCCACCCTCTCGGAGGCAATCGAGACCACTAAATCGCCCCGTTTCAAGCCAGAGACCTCGGCCGGGCTTTGGGGGAGCACCTTCTGGACCAAAGCGCCGTCACGCTCGGGAAGTTGCAGGAGAGCATTGGGATCCTGATTGTTCTCACGCGCGACCCTTGCCGTCAGGGGAACCAATTGAAGGCCCAGGTAGGGGTGAATCACCTGGCCACCGGCAGCCAGTTGATCCGCCACCCGTTTGGCCAGGTTGATCGGGATGGCAAAACCCAATCCTGCCCCAGGTCCGGATCGAACCAAGGTGTTGATGCCAATCACCTCACCACTGGCATTGATCAGGGGGCCACCGGAATTGCCGGGGTTGATGGCGGCATCGGTCTGGATCAAATCGAGTCGCTTGTCAGCAAATCCAAGACTGTTGATGTCCCTGTGCAAACTGCTCACAATGCCGAGGGTGACGGTCCTTTCAAGGCCATAGGGACTCCCCAGGGCAATGGCCCAATCCCCCACTTCCAGGGCCTCGGAATCCCCCAGGGGAGCCGCCTTCAACTCAGCCCCTTGGCTTGGCAACCGCACGACCGCCAGGTCGGTGACAGGATCAGAGCCGACGACCGTGGCATCCACCTGGTGACCATCGGCGAAGGTGATGGCCACGCCATCGACCTGATCGACCACATGGGCATTGGTGAGGACCAGGCCCCGGGCGGCGTCGATCACCACACCAGAGCCCTGACCGCGCTCCCGCATCGACGTGGAGGGATCCCCCATCAGATCCCGCAACAAGGGATCGAGCATGGCCGGGTCAAACGCGGCCCTGGCCACTTGGCGTTCCGTGTCGATGCGAACCACTGCAGGAGCCACACGACGGGCCGCCTCGGCCACAAAGCTGTGGGGAACCTGGGCTCCCGCCTGAGGCAAAACTGACGCGGAGGTCGCGGGGCCCAGGGCCAGGGCTTGCGGCCGGCTCCAGGGGGACAGCAAAATCAGGCCGGCCACCAAGACGCTCAGCGTCAGGCGACCCAGTTGGCGAAAAAGCTTGATCAGGGCAGGAACTCCCGAGCAGATCACGGATTCGAAACTAAGGGGATTCCTGCCAGGGAAGGGGAGCCCATCGATGCCGGATTCCCCCCGGTCCACTCTTCAGTGGACCGGGTTTGACCGGGCTGGCCGATCAAAAGCGATGGCTGGCCTGACCCAGCCATGAAGAATCCTCATGTTCAAGGCCTTCAAGCCGAAGTGACAGCGCTCGAATGGGATGGATCCGCCTAAGTTGCCTCGAACCTTGCGCCGGTCATGGTCCCAGATTCTTCAGGCAGCCGGCGTCGCTGCACGCTCTGCGAAGTCGAAATCCAATCCATGGGCGGTGGCCTGGATCTGGTTCATTTCAGCCAGGGTCCACCTGGCACCCGCTCCAAACTCTGGGCGAGAGTCTGTCAATACCTGCGCACCCCCGAGCAATGCGCCCAATGCCTGAACCAGGATCCTGGACTGCGTGGTGAGATCAATACGAGTGATTATTACTCCGAACCCCCTGTTCTTGATCTGCCCAGCTCCCTCTGAAGCTGGGCCAATCCCCTGTCCCCCCGTCCCGTAAGGTGGGGTCTTGCCCGCCGGGCATGACCCTTTCCGCCCCTGCGCCGGCACTCCGGCCAGCGTCACGAGGGGGCAGTTTGACAACTGCAGCTGCGGCGGACCGCCCCAGCCCTTGTCCCACCTTGCCCCACCCGCTCCTTGCTGACCTTGAGCGCCTGGCTGCCACCGAGGCCCAGGCGGTCGATCTGCAGGTCGTGGCCGTCCATGTCCACACCCACCGCATTCCGATGACGGTCCAGGTGATGGTGCGGCGATCCGATGGCAGTGACGTCAGTCTTGAGGCCTGCGCGGCCTTCAGTGGCCCACTTGGGGACGCCTTGGAACTTTCCGCCCTGCTGGACAGTCCCTATGTGTTGGAAGTGAGCAGCCCGGGCATCGGCGAAGAGCTGATGAGCGACCGCGATTTCACCAGCTTTCGTGGTTTTCCCGTGGCAGTGACCGTGAACGATGGGAACGGGGCTGAACAAATCCGCGAAGGTCTGTTGCTCGGGCGTGACGATCTCTCGGTGCAGCTGAATGTGCGGGGCCGCACCCTGCGCTTCCCCCGTGCCGCCGTGACCCACGTGCGCCTGGTCAGCCCCCGCGATGGCCCCTGAAACGACCGATCCGCGTCTAGGTCATTCGTCCAGTCTTTTCTCCCTTCCTTGCTTCCCTTTCCACCATGGCCCTGGTTCTGCTGCCCGGTCTCAACAACTTGATCGAGGACATCAGCGAAGAGAAAAAGCTGCCGCCTCAAGTGGTGGAGGCGGCCCTGAGGGAGGCGTTATTGAAAGGCTACGAACGCTATCGGCGAACCCTCTATCTCGGCATCAGTGAAGATCCCTTTGAAGAGGATTATTTCAGCAATTTCGATGTTGCCCTGGATCTTGAGGAAGAAGGCTATCGCGTTTTAGCGAGTAAAATTATCGTCGAGGAAGTTGAAAGCGAAGATCATCAGATTTCCATCGAAGAGGTGCGGCAAGTCGCTGATGACGCCCAGATCGGTGACACGGTGGTGCTGGATGTCACCCCGGAAAAAGACGACTTCGGGCGTATGGCTGCCGCCACGACCAAGCAGGTGCTGGCCCAGAAACTACGGGATCAACAGCGCCGCATGATTCAAGAAGAATTCGCCGATCTTGAAGATCCTGTCCTCACCGCCCGCGTGATTCGCTTCGAACGACAGTCGGTCATCATGGGGGTCAGTTCAGGCTTGGGGCGGCCTGAGGTGGAAGCCGAATTGCCGCGGCGCGACCAACTACCGAATGACAATTACAGGGCCAACGCCACCTTCAAGGTTTTCCTCAAAGAAGTGAGCGAAGTCCCTCGCCGGGGACCTCAGCTCTTTATCTCACGCTCCAATGCGGGCTTGGTGGTCTATCTGTTTGAGAACGAAGTGCCCGAAATCCAGGAGGGTTCGGTCCGCATCGTCGCCGTTGCCCGTGAAGCCAATCCTCCCTCCCGTTCCGTGGGTCCCAGAACCAAGGTGGCCGTCGATAGCGTGGAGAGAGAGGTCGATCCTGTCGGCGCCTGCATCGGCGCAAGGGGCTCTCGGATCCAGCAGGTTGTCAATGAATTGAGAGGCGAAAAGATTGATGTCATTCGTTGGTCCCCTGACCCGGGCGAATACATCGCCCACTCCCTCAGTCCTGCCCGAGTCGACATGGTCCGACTTGTTGACCCCGAGGGTCACCATGCGCATGTGCTTGTTCCACCCGACCAATTGAGCCTGGCCATTGGTCGCGAAGGTCAGAACGTTCGCTTGGCGGCAAGATTGACGGGTTGGAAAATCGACATCAAAAATTCACAGGAATACAACCAATCTGCCGAAGATGAAACCGTGGCCGTTTTGATTAGCCAACGCCAGGAAGAAGAAGCGCTCCAGGCCGAAGCGGAGGCACGCCTGGCTGCGGAACAGGCGGCCAGGGCTGAGGAAGACGCACGCCTACGGGAGCTCTATCCCCTTCCCGAGGACGACGATCAGGAAGAGGAGCAGGTTGAAGAGGTTGAGCCTGAGGAAAGTGCGGAGCCAACCCAGTCCGATTCCTCCACCGCAGATGCAGAGACCGTCACCGATACGTCAAGGTGATGGTCGAACGCCCGGTTCTACGCCGCTGCATCGCCTGTAGAACCCTGGCCGACCGCCGCCGTCTTTGGCGAGTCATTCGCCTTGCCGGCGGAGGATTCTCCTTGGATCGAGGCATGGGCCGCTCGGCCTACATCTGCCCCTGCCAGGATTGTTTGCAGGAGACCCAACGGCGCAGGCGCCTGCAAAAAGCCCTCAGGGCTCAGGTGCCCGCATCGATCCTGGACACGCTCCAGGCGCGTTTAAAGCAGCCCCTGAGGCAAGATGAAGCATGGCCCGCGTCCGACTGTGGCCCGGACACCCCGGTTACCCCCGACCGAATCAGAGACCTGAATGACCACCAGCGGCAAAATGAGGATTTATGAGTTGTCCAGGGACCTGGGCCTGGACAACAAGGACGTGCTCGACGCCGCCGAGACCCTGTCCATCCCGGCACGCAGCCACAGCAGCTCAATCAGCGAAGATGAGGCGGGCCGCATTCGCGCACTGATCCGCACAAAAAGCAACGGTGGGAGTGCTTCCCCGACACCATCACCCAATGCCATTCTCGCCGTGAAGAAGGCGAATCCGGAAACCGGGGACGTCCGTGCAACTGAACCGGCCGCAGTTCCTGCCCGCCCCGCTGCGTCTCCAGCACCCCCTACGGCCGCTGCCCCGCCCGCTCGCCCCACAGCTCCGGCCCGCACGGTGCCAGGACCCGTTGGGGCGCCGGCCCGACCGACCGAAATCGTCAGCCCTCCCGCCGCCCGGCCTCCCGTAGCCAAGCCAGCGCCAACCGGATCTGCCAAGCCCCTGCCCGTGCGCCCGACGGCCAATCTGCCAACGCCACGTCAGAAGCCCCCAGAAGCACTTGGAGATGGCGAGCCTTCAGTGGCAGCGAAACCAGACGCTTCCGCTCCAACAGCAGCCCCCGCCCCTGCGCGACCAGCACCTCCATCCCCTCGACCGGTCCCGGAAGTGCGTCGACCCGAGTCGGCCAAACCGGTAGCAACATCTCAGCGCCCCCCCCTTCCCTCTTCGCCACGCCCTGATGGCATCCAGCGGGCAGGAACGGCAAGCCCCGGACCACGGACCACGGCTTCCCCTGGACGCCCTCCGTCCGTCAGTGGCGGAAGCCGGCCCCAGCTTGTAGGCCGGCCCCAACCTGCGGGGAGTCCCCCGGTGGCCGTCGGGAACAAGCCGGCGTCCCCGGTCATCACGGCGGCGGCACCCTCCGTTAAGCCGCCGCCACCGCCTTCTGTGCGACCGGCTCCCCCCGCAGCTCGACCGGCTCCACCATCGGCCCGACCCGCTCCGCCCTCGGTCCGGCCTGCTCCGCCCTCGTCCCGACCGCAACGGCCTGGTGCGCCAGCACCAGTAAGAGCCGGTGCTGGCGGCAGTCGTCCAGCGGCACCTGGTGGGCGCCCCTCGCCGGGTCCCGGGCGCCCGGGGGTCACCCCCTTGGAGCTGGTCGGCAAGCCTATTCGTCGCGACAGTGCCGGTCCAGGCACCCCCAGTAGCAGTCGCCCCGCCGCCCCTGGGCGGCCAGGGATACCAGCTGGCATGCGTAAGCCCATGGCACCGGGCGAGCTCATGCAGTTGCAAAAGCCCAACGGCCGGCCTGCGCCTCCCGCCCCCCGTCGCCAGAGCACTGAAGTCGGCACTGCCGAAACTGAATTGGTGCGCCCCACGCCAGCGCCAACGGCTGCCCCCCCCAAACGTCCAGGGTTCCGTCCTCCCGTCGCGGGGGCTGCCTCCACCCGGGCCCGCCGTCCGGATTGGGATGACAGCGCAAAACTGGAAGCGCTGCGCAGCCGTTCGCCCCAGAAACAGCGCCAAAAGGTCCACATCATCGGCGAGAACGATGACGCCCTTACGGCCGAAACCAGCGGCTATGCAGGCGAACAGGAAGCACTAGTGCTTCAGGCGAGCTTGGCAAGACCCGCCAAGCCCCGCGGCAGCGCCACCCCTACGGCCAAGCCGACCGTGGCGGTCCGCAAGCGCAAAAAGGAAACCACCCGCCAACGTCAGCGTCGTCGGGCGATGGAGCTGCGGGCGGCCCGGGAGGCCAAGGCTCAGCGTCCCGAAATGCTGATTGTTCCAGAGGGCAACCTCACGGTTCAGGAGTTGGCAGACCGGTTGGGCGTCGAAAGCTCCGAAATCATCAAATCCCTGTTCTTCAAGGGCATCATCGCCACGGTGACCCAGACCCTTGATCTGCCCACGATCGAAACCGTTTCCGACGAATTCGGGGTGCCCGTTCTCGAAGACGACGTCGAATCGGCGGCCAAGAAGACCGTGGAAATGATTGAGGCGAGCGATTTCGAGCACCTGATCCGTCGTCCACCCGTGGTCACGGTCATGGGCCACGTCGACCACGGCAAGACCAGCCTGCTGGACGCCATCCGCAAGACCCGGTCGCCGCCGGCGAAGCCGGGGGAATCACCCAACACATTGGCGCTTACCAGGTGGAGCTCTCCCATGGAGGCGAACAACACCGCATCACCTTCCTCGACACCCCGGGACACGAGGCCTTCACCGCCATGCGAGCCCGCGGCACCAAGGTCACCGATATCGCCGTCCTGGTCGTCGCCGCCGACGATGGAGTCCGTCCCCAGACCCTGGAGGCCATCAGTCACGCCAGGGCCGCCGAAGTCCCGATCGTGGTCGCCATCAACAAGATTGACAAGGAGGGGGCCTCCCCCGATCGAGTCAAGCAGGAACTCTCCGGCCACGAGCTGGTCGCGGAGGATTGGGGTGGCAACACCGTGATGGTGCCGGTGAGCGCCATCAAGGGTGAAAACATCGACAAACTTCTCGAAATGATCCTGCTGGTCTCCGACGTTGAAGACCTTCAGGCCAATCCCGATCGCCTGGCCCGGGGGACGGTGATCGAAGCCCACCTCGACAAGGCCAAGGGCCCCGTGGCCACCTTATTGATCCAGAACGGTACCCTCCGCGCCGGTGATGTACTGGCTGCTGGGCCCGTGCTCGGCAAGGTGAGGGCGATGGTCGATGACACCGGCAAACGGGTCAAGGAGGCCGGTCCTTCCAGTGCCGTAGAGGCTCTCGGCTTCAGCGAGGTGCCCACCGCCGGTGACGAGTTTGAGGTCTACGTCGATGAGAAGTCTGCCCGCGCTGTCGTCGGTGACAGGGCCAATGAAGCCCGCGCCACCCGCCTGGCCCAGCAGATGGCCTCACGCCGCGTATCCCTGGCTTCGATGTCGAGCCAGGCCAGCGAAGGCGAACTGAAAGAACTCAACATCATCCTTAAGGCGGATGTGCAAGGGAGTGTGGAAGCGATTCTCGGAGCCCTCGAACAATTGCCCCAGGAAGAGGTTCAGGTCAGGGTTCTGCTCTCGGCCCCAGGCGAGATCACCGAAACCGACGTCGACCTGGCCGCCGCTTCGGGGGCGGTCATTGTTGGCTTCAATACTTCCATGGCCTCCGGTGCCAAACGGGCCGCCGATATCACCGGCGTCGATGTGCGGGACTATGACGTCATCTACAAACTGCTTGAGGACATCCAACTCGCCATGGAGGGCCTGCTGGAACCCGAGTTGGTCGAAGAGACCCTTGGCGAGGCCGAAGTGCGGGCGGTATTCAGCATCGGCAAAAGTGCTGTGGCCGGTTGCTACGTCACCAGCGGCAAGCTGCAGAGGAACTGCAAAGTGCGGGTCCGACGCGGCAAGGAGCTGGTCTACGAAGGCGACCTGGACTCTCTGCGACGCAACAAGGATGATGTCAAGGAAGTGGCCACCGGCTTCGAATGCGGCATCGGCTGTGATCGTTTCTCGTCCTGGCAAGACGGTGATCGTGTCGAGGCCTATCGTCTGGTAACCCAACGCCGCACGCTGGCCGGCTGAACCGGGTGAACCCGCGCACTGAACCCTTGTTGTGGGTGCAACTGGTCTCTCTTGGGGTTCTTCCCCTGGAGGCTTTGTTGCTCCTTCTCCTGCTGGGTGGTCAGGACCCTGGTCCCTGGCCCTCTCTGGAGAGAATCCTCTGTTGGATGCTCGGGGCCCTTGCGCCAGCCTTGCTGCTGTGGCGCCGACCCGCCGATGTCTGGTCGTTACTGTTGATTCAGACTCCATTGCGAGGACGTAGGCCCTTGCAACAACGCCTAAGTCGACTCCAGGAGGGATTGGGGCTTCGCGTAGGCCTAGCCCTCGGCCCGTTGATCCTGCTGCGGTTGCTGTGGTGGATCGATGACCATGCAGCCCTGGCCCATGACTATTCTCCGCTCTCTTCAAGTCCCAGGCTTCTGGCACTGGTCCTTGTCGCAGGGTTACTGGCCGTCATGGTGTGGCAATGGCAACAACTGCTCCAGGCCCTCTGGTTACTCAGCCGCCCCTCCAACGCTCTGGCATTGGTGCCGGCCATGACAGCTGAAGCCGTTGCACAGCAACGCCTCAGCCTGGGCCTGCCCCTGCTCCTGCCGGCGCCGCTCCAAGACAATGAACAGGAACGTCCTAGTGCCGCCAACCCAACGCCCATGACGGCAAAGGGCCCCGACACAAACCGCAAGGCTGGGGTTTCATGGGTCCCCGGAGGGGGCGTCTCCGACCTGTCGGTTGCGGTCGAACCAGAGGAGTCCGCCGCACACCAGAACGGCGAGGACCTGGATGAGGAGGTCAGCTGAGGCCACCTCAGCACCTGAAGAGAGCCTTAGAGCCATCGTTGCCAGCCCGAGTCCAGCCGACGCCAACAAGGCGAACCACAGGGCCCTGCGTAGGCCTCTCCATGGGGTGCGAATCTCAACCATGAGGCGACGGTGTAGATCGGGATCAAGATCACGACGCGGTGGCAAAGCCATGGCAACGGGGGGAGGGGGGCGAATGCTAATTTCTCTGGGTCGCCGGTGTAGCTCAGTGGTAGAGCAACTGATTCGTAATCAGTAGGTCGCAGGTTCAAATCCAGTCACCGGCTTTTTCAACTCTCATTACCCCACTCAATCCACAAGGGCCAATCCACAATTGAAGCTGGCACCATTGGCAAAAAATCAGCCATTCAATTCCATCAGAAAATAGAAATACCACATTCACTTAAAGCGATTGCCAAAGCCCAACGAACCAGGGAAACAACACACGCGACGAAGACAAGCCTAAGACATAATCGCCACAATTACTTACCAATAAATATCAACACCACTTAAGATACAAGCCCATTCATAGTTATGCATGATAAAAGCATAAAAATCGTACGATTGAACTCTTTCATCACTGCACCAAGAAGTCCACACGTCAGTCATCCCCAAAAAACCTTTGAAACGAATCGAGAAAGATCTCATCGCCATCAAAAAGCCGTCATAGCTTCCCATGACGGCCGATTGAATCAATGAATACGTTTAATCCTGGATCAAGAAAGAATATTTTCTCGCTTCAAAGCTCCTGAGGGAAGCTTGAGCTATCAATACGAATACGGCGACGAGTTGCATTCACTGATGGTTCCTTTAACACTCCTCCGAACATACCCTCACGGATCGAACGAAGATTCTTACGAAGACTGCGGCGAGTGCTGCGGCCAAGAGAGACAAAAACGAATGATAGAGCGAAGCCAACGGAAAGAAGCGAGACACGAAGGCTATCTTGAATCAATTTCCAGACCTGATTACGAAACACCGGGTTGGGATGCTCCTGGGCAATAGCCTCAGCCTGATCCAACTGATTCTGAAGCGACAAGGTCAGGGAGCTGAAAGGTTGGGCCTTGGCTTCTGCAGTCAGGGCAGGGGCCTTCAGGGCCTTGAGATTGGCCTCAAGGTCATTGAGGGTTCCGGAACTTTCAACGGCAAGTCGGAGATCCTTGATGCGATCGGCTGAGGTTTGAACCTGTCCCTTGATCGCTCCAGTGGAATAGGCACTGAGAGCTCCGTAGGCTTGAATTGGAATCAACAGTAGGAAACCGACAGCTGCGAAGCGGGCCAAGCCGCGAAAGCTACGACACCTCAGTTGAAGAGGTCGATCGGAGGGATCAAACCAAGCAGCCATGTGCATGGCCACCAATGCCATCAAGGCATAAATGCCGTTGGAAGCCAGAGTATCTGTGAGATGAAGCAGCCATAAGGAATCCTGCGGCCTAGGGGGCAACAAGGGCAGAATGGAATTACAGAAAAATATTAACAACAGACCAAGACTAGCTACATTAATCATGCGACCCAAGCGGACTCTGTCGCTAATTTGCGGATCTCCTGTAGTTCCTGGCGAACGGGTTTTCGACACTGTGGAAGTAGACATCGGCGGGCAGTGGCGGAAGACTAAAACTTCCTCAATAACAGCCGATTTGGCGCCAAGGTGCGACGAAACCAGTGAGATTAAGAAAGTCTTGGATCTGAAGACTCAATTAAAATAGTCAGAAACACCAGTAGAGCCCCGAATTTCAGAATCACTTAAGAAAGCCTATTCCAAATCAATTATTCCGCAGGAATCCTAAAGGTCTTAAGCAATGTGGAATCATGCCCCTCATCGACCCTGGTGTTCTGGCCTGGCTCTGCACTTTGGTCTGATCCTGGGAGAAACTGGGTCTTCTATTTCAAGCCCGCCTTGGCTTTCTTTTTTCTGCGCCAACTGCCCCGGCACTGCCGCCAGTGGCTCTCCAGCCCAGTGAACGCCAAGCGGGCCGCCCACTTCCTCGGTGGTGTTCTCCTGTTGGCCCCGGGTTCTGCGCAGGCGGTCGATGTGATCAAGATACGGCTGCCTTTGATTCAGGAAGATTTTTCAATTCGAATCGCTGAGTTGGCCAGTCCCGATGCCCTCTGGGCCGGCAGGAGCGATCTAGCGGAACTGAACCGGGCCACCGATGGCGCCTATGCCCTCAGGTTGCAGGAACTGCTGAACACCCCGCTGCCCATGCAGGACCACCTCGACAACCCCATGGTCCGCCAGGTCGAGCTGATTCTGAAACGGTTGGTCGATTTGCCCGCCAGTGAAACGAGACTGCTCGATTCCGAGCCTGTTCGTCAGGCCATGCGCAAGCTTCAGGCCGAAGGCCGGCAGGCGACGCTGCTGAGCCTGCTTCAGACCATCCCCGGCCATCAGGTCTCGATCCGTCTGGACAGAGCCGTGCACTTCCTGAAGCAGATCAATCAAAACAATGCTCAGATCACCGATCTGCTGAACAAGCTTTCGCCCTTGCCCGCGGCACCCTCCCAACTGCTGAACCCTGGGCCCTATCCCATTTCGACCCGGGTGGTGTCTGTACCCATCGCTGGGTGGAAGGAATCCCTGGAGGTCACTCTGGTGCGCCCCATCGGCCCGCCCAGCCTGCCCCCCGTAGTGATCTCCCATGGCCTCTGGGATTCACCGACCAGTTTTCTTGGTTGGGCCCAGCACTTGGCCAGCCATGGGGCCCCCGTGCTGCTGCCCCGCCATCCCGGCAGCGACATCACCCAACAAGCCCAGATGTTGGCCGGCAATTCGCCGCCACCGGATCCCCGGGAATTCCTGCGCCGGCCGAAGGATGTCAAAGCGGTGATTGACGACCTCGAGAACGGCAAGATTCCAGGGGCAGAAGGCATCCCCGCCCGGGACATCACCTTCATCGGCCATTCCTGGGGTGGAACCACCGCCCTGCAGCTCGCCGGCGCCCGCAGTCTCAAGGACGCCCTCTGGAAGTCATGCAAAAACACGGGCAATCCCGAACGAAATCTGAGCTGGGTGTTGCAGTGCTCGTTCCTGCCCGCTGCCACCAGCGATTCCCTCGCCGATCCCCGGATTGTTCGGGTTGTGGCCGTAAGTCCTCCCCAAGCCCTGGTCTTTGCGGCCGGCCTCGTGGATCTCCAGAGACCGGTGTTATTGATTTCAGGCAGCAGTGACGTCGTGGTTCCCGCCCAACCGGAAGCCCTGGATCCCTTCCATCTCTATCCCGAGGGCCGTCACCAATTGGTCCTGGTTGAAGGCGGAACCCACTTCAATCTGCCCGCCCAGGCCACAAGCAACGGCGGCCCGATCCGGGCCCTGCTGTTGTATTGGGTTCAAGGCCTTCCGTTGAAAGCTGATTCCAAGGTGGCCGATCCCGCTGGTCGCGCCTTGCTCCTGGTGCCTCAGGGTGGGCGGCCAGCCCCCGCACAACGCTGATCCAAGAACGATGGAGGGCCCTCAAAGCGAAACCATCCTGGTTCTGGGGGGCGGCCTGATGGGACTGGCCATCGCCCACGCTCTGGCACGAACCGGCCAGCCGGTACGGGTGATCAGTCGGCGCCGCAACGAAGCGGCAGGTTTTGTCGCGGCCGGAATGCTGGCCCCCCACGCGGAGGGGCTCCGTGGTTCTCTTTTGCAGCTGGGGCAGCGCAGCCTTGCGCTGATCCCCTCCTGGGTCGCCAGCATCGAGGCGGACAGTGGTCTGGATTGTGGTCTCCACCCCTGCGGCATTGTGGTGCCCTTTCGTGGCGTCAGCGACAGGGACGCCTACCCCACAGCGGCATCTGGCCTGAGCCTGGATCGCTCGGGATTGGAAAAGGAGGTGCCTGGCCTGGGGCCTGATTGGCAGGCAGGCCTGCTGTTTGAACAGGACGGCCAGATCGACAACCGCCGCAACCTGATGCGTGCCCTGGAGGCCGCCTGTGTGGCGCGGGGGGTGACCTTTGAGGAAGGCAGCGAAGTGTTGGAACTGCTGACTGATCCCAGAGATGCCGGTGCACCGCAAGTCCATGGGATGGCGCAATTGACAGGGGTGCGCCTCAGACGCGCCGATGGCCAGGACCACTGGTTGTCCTGCGAGCAGGCTGTCTTGGCTTGCGGAGCCTGGAGCGTTGATCTGCTGCCCCAACTCCCTTTGTATCCAGTCAAAGGTCAGATGCTCTCCCTGCAGGGGCCGCGCCAGGCCCTGGGTCGGGTGCTGTTCGGACCTGGCACCTACCTGGTGCCGCGCCAGGATGGTCTTCTGGTGGTGGGAGCCACCAGCGAACCGGAAGCTGGCTTCAGGGAGGGACTGACCCCCGCAGGCCAACGGCAGCTCCAGGAAGGATTGGCCGCCCTGTTGCCCGAAGCCACAAACTGGCCGCCGATGGAGCGCTGGTGGGGGTTTCGCCCCTGCACTCCTGACGAAGCACCAATGTTGGGTACCGGCCCGATTTCAGGGTTGTGGCTGGCCACGGGGCACCACCGCAATGGTGTGCTCCTGGCGGCCATCACGGCGGAGCTGCTCGTGGAAGCCATCAGCCAAGGCTGGAAAGGGATGGTGCCCGAACTGGAACCCTTTCACTGGAGTCGCTTCGAGCGGGCGACCTCATGAGCGCCTTTGCCCTGCAACCTCGGTGGTGTGAAAGCAAGCGGGCTGGGGTGATCGGCCAGGCCTGCCAGCCTTGAGGCATCGCTGTGAACATCCCTGGCCTTGTCAAAGCCTGGACAACCACCTTCGCGGGAATCACCATCAAGGGAGGGCAACAAATCTCGGCCAACAACCTGTGGCCGGCCGACCCGGGTGATCAGGGCATCGCTAAGCCAGCAGGCCCCGCTTGCGAAGCGCCTGGGGATCAAGGATCCTGATTCCCTGCGGGTCGACCGCGACAATTTTGCGCTCACGCAACAGGGCCAGGGTGCTTGAAGTGGTGGGCCGCGCCAAAGAGGCCATGACCGCCAGCTCGCGCTGGGGCAGAGATGGAATCAGGGCGAGAGGATCCTGACCTCGCGAGGCGGCCAGGGCCAGCTCCCGCAACACCGCGAGCAAACGGGTGGTGGCGTCCCCTCCCCTCAACAACAGACGGGCATGCATCGCAGTCAACCGAACCGCCAGTAGACGGGCCAGTTCCAGGGAGACGCGGGCATCGTTGTTGACCATGTCCCGGAAAAGACCGGCCCGTAGTTTCACCGCCACCAGGGGAGTCAGGGCCACCACATCGGCGTTGCGCACGCCTTGGGTGAGGACGGCCATCTCCCCCATCAGGTCGCCAGGACCGAGCAAGGCGATCACCACTTCATCACCATCAGCAGAGAACGATCTCACCTTGGCCAGCCCTTCCTGAATGACCAGAAGGGCTTCTCCCTCGTCCTGCTGGATGATCAGAACCTGCTCAGCGGCGGCAACCAGGGGGATCTGACCGACCAGCAACGCCTCTGCCTCGCCCTGGGTCAAGTGGGCGAACAGGGGCAGGGATTGGAGGTCGGCCGCGGTGAGCAGGGACGCCATGGGCCCCTCAGCCCTCCGAGCGCCAGACCTGATCCGCCGGGGTCCAATCGCTCAGTTCCGAGGGTTGGAACCACAGGCCGATTTCGAATTCCGCAGTTTCGGGGGCGTCCGATCCGTGGATCACATTGCGCCCGATGTTGACCGCCAGATCACCGCGGATCGTGCCGGGCTCGGCCTCCAACGGCTTGGTGGCACCGATCAGCTTGCGGGCGCTGGCGATCACGCCGTCCCCTTCCCACACCATCGCAACCACTGGGCCGCTGGTGATGAAATCCACCAATCCGGCAAAGAAGGGGCGCTCACGATGGACGCCGTAGTGGCTTTCGGCCAGCTCGCGGCTGGGTGTGAGCTGCTTGAGGCCCACCAGCTTGAACCCTTTGCGCTCAAAACGGCCCAGGATCTCGCCGACCAGGCCCCGCTGCACCCCGTCGGGCTTGATGGCGATGAAGGAGCGTTCGGCGGCCATGGATTCGGGGGCAGATGGGGTGAGTGGCCATCGTCTGCGCTGGGGTGGCCGCTTGGCAAGCAAGAGCGCCTCGATGGTTGTGGCCCTCAGCGACCTGAAGCCCAGGCCAGGGGCATGCTGGGGCTGAACAGGCATCAGGCAAGTCGTGGAGACGCGCCATGAAGGCAAGAACAATGTGCCGGCATCGCTGATCGAGACAACGCAGCGGCGCCGAACTTGAGGCCGAGCTCTACGACGAAACGGGCCTGCCCGCCTGAGCGCCCTTGCCCACTGACCCGCCATGGTGATCGATGCCTCCGCCCAGTTGGCGATCTTGAAGGTGGAGCCTGAAGCCGTGGCCCTGATCGATCGGCTCAGCCAGGCTGGCCCCAGGCGACCTTGCCTCCCAGCTCAAGAGATGCGCGCCAAGATGTCGCCCACGCGGGCTTTCGATTCCAACCCAACGAGACCATGGCCACTGGCGGCCATTGGGCATTGGCCCCGTCGCGCCAGCCCAACCTCCACGCCCGTCCCTGAACCACCGCTGACTAGATTCAGCGCACCGCAATTCCACCCATCCCAGGCCTGATGGTGCTCGCCAACGCCAACGGCACCCCGGCCGCTCCGCTCACCTCGCCAAGTTGGAGTGCCTCCGATGGGGCCGCCCTCTATGGCCTCGACCGCTGGGGGGATCCCTACTTTTCGGTGAGCGCCCGCGGCCATGTGATGGTCCAACCCCGGGGCGACCGAGGTGGATCCCTGGATTTGGTGGAACTGGTGCGGGAGCTGGAGGGGCGTGATCTGACCCTGCCCCTGCTGATCCGCTTCGATGACATCCTCGAGGATCGGCTTGAGCGCCTGCATGCCGCCTTTGAGCGGGCCATTGCCCAGTACGGCTATAGCGGCCGCTACCAAGGGGTGTTTCCGGTGAAATGCAACCAGCAGCGCCATGTTGTCGAGCAGCTGGTGGAAACCGGCCGGCGCTGGCACTTCGGCCTTGAGGCCGGTAGCAAAGCCGAACTGCTGATCGCTCTCTCGCTGCTGGACGATCCAGAAGCACTGTTGATCTGCAATGGCTATAAAGACCGGCGCTACATCGAGACGGCGATCCTGGCGCGCAGGCTGGGACGCCAGCCGGTGGTCGTCATCGAGCAAGCCGATGAAGTGCAGCGCATCATCGATGCCAGCCAGGACCTGGGCGCCGCTCCTTTCCTTGGCATTCGCGCCAAGCTTTCAACCCGCAGCACGGGCCGTTGGGGCAGTTCGGTGGGCGAACGAGCCAAGTTCGGCCTGTCCATTCCCGATGTCCTGAGCACCGTGGAGACCCTGCGCCAGGCGGGCCTGCTGGCCGATCTACGCCTGCTGCACTTTCACATCGGCAGCCAGATCAACGACATCGCCGTTCTCAAGGACGCGCTCCAGGAGGCCGGTCAGATCTATGTCGAACTGACGCGCCTCGGGGCGCCTATGGGTTTTCTGGATGTGGGCGGGGGGCTCGGTATCGATTATGACGGCAGCCGCACCGCCACAGCCGCCTCCACCAATTACTCCCTGCAGAACTACGCCAACGACGTGGTCGCCACCGTGCGCGAATGCTGCGAACCCCACGGGGTGCCGGTGCCCACCCTGGTCAGTGAGAGCGGCCGGGCGATCGCGAGTCACTTCAGCGTGCTGGTCTTTGATGTGCTCGGCGCTGGATCGGTGCCAGGGGAGATGCCCGAGCCTGAGGAGGGTGAGCCCCTGGTGCTGCGCAATCTGCGCGACACCTACGCGGGAATCGGCAGGGGAAACCCGCCTGCTGGAGCGGGAGCGGACCCCGATGGCTCGATGTCGATGGCCGCAGGGCCCGAACGCCTTCAGGAAGCCTGGAACGATGCGCTGAAATTCAAAGACGATGCCCTTGCCGCTTTCCGGCTTGGCTACCTGAGCCTGCCCGATCGGGCCAAGGCCGAGCAATTGACCTGGGCCTGCTGCCAGGCTATCGCCGTGCAGCTGGAGGCGATCGAGAACAAAACCAGCATTCCGGAAGAACTGCGTGTGCTGCCGGCTGCTCTTGCCGGCACCTACTACGCCAATCTTTCTGTCTTTCGCTCGGCCCCCGACACCTGGGCGATTGATCAATTGTTTCCAGTGATGCCCCTGCATCGCCTGGATGAACGCCCGACGCGATTGGGAAGTTTTGCCGATCTCACCTGTGATTCAGACGGCAAAATCGCCCGCTTCATTGATCGAGGCCAAGTAAAATCCTTACTCGAACTGCATAGCCTTTATCCTGGTGAACCCTATTGGATCGGCTTGTTTCTCGGGGGCGCTTACCAAGAAGTGATGGGCAATCTGCACAACCTTTTCGGAACCACCAATGCCGTTCATATTCGCCTCGCTGACGGTGGAGGTTATCGGGTGGATCATGTCGTCAAAGGCAACACAAATGCCGAGGTCCTTGAGGCCATGGAACACAATCCTGATCTGCTGCTCGAAAGGCTGCGAGTGGCCAGCGAAGAGGCCATCAGCAAGGGTCACCTGGTGATCAGTGATGCCCGCCGACTGATGGCCCATCTGCGCACCAGCCTGGAACAGACCACCTATCTTCAGGACTGATCGACAAGTCTCCAGGACAAATCCGGGAGGCTCTGGATCACCAGGTTGGCCGTCAGGTGACTGGCCGACACTGCTGTCCCTGACTAGATGGTGAATTCCATACTGCTGGTTGCCCAGACTTTCCCTAGAAAGGCTGAAAACCTCAGGCTGGGACCCTCTTCTCCAGGGTGACGGCCTTGAGCCATTCGGTATTCACCCCAGATGCCCGCTCAAGAGCCACTTTGCCGGTGCGGGCAATCTCCAGGATGCCGTAGTTCTCCAGCAGGCGCTCCAAGGCCACGAGCTTGCCCGGATCGCCCACCACCTCCAGGGTCATGGCGTCATCGGCGACATCCACCACCTTGGCGCGAAACACCTGCACCAGATCGAAGATGGCACTGCGGTTGTGGGGTGGAGCCGACACCTTCAGCAGCATCAGTTCACGCTCCACGGCTGGCGTGGTCGACAGGTCAATCACCCCCAGCACATTGACGAGCTTGTTGAGCTGCTTGCTCATCTGCTCAAGGGTGCGGTCGTCTCCCTCCACCACCATGGTGAGACGTGATACACCTCGATTTTCGGCCGGACCGACCGCCAGACTCTCGATATTGAAACCACGGCGGGCAAAAAGCCCGGAAATGCGGCTCAGGGCACCGGATTCATCTTCCACCAGCACCGAAAGGGTGTGCTTCATCGCTCCAAGACGGGGTCGCCCATCCCAAACCTAGGTGTTGCCGGGGACCCATCCCCCGGATGGCCTGCCCCGATCCCGATCAGACCCCGATTGATGGATGGTCTCAAGCCATTCCAGCAGGGTTCGATTGAACAGCGGCGGCCGCTCGTCGTGGGGGCAGTGGCCTGCCCCCTCCAGCACCACCAGAGGAGTGAGGGGCCGCCAACGCCGGCATTGCAACGCCACCTCCAAGGGCACCAAGCCATCCTGACGGCCCCAGATCAATAACATCGGCTGCCGCAGGCGGGTCAACAGGGCCGGGGCCGTGGCGTGGTGGGGCCGCAAAGGCATCGCAATGCTCATGGCCCGCAGGGCCATGGCCGCTCCGGGACGACGGGCGGGCCGGGAAATCACCCTGCGCAGGTCCCGATCGCCGATGATCGGATTGTCGTAGGCCGCCTGCAGGCCGAGATCGAGCAGGGGGGAATGGACCAGGAGCGGCACCATTAGCTCCAGCGGCAGAAGTCGACACAGAAGATTCACAACCAGACGCTTCAGGTTGCGGCGCCACCGGGGTTGGCGGGGCGCCGCACCCAGCCCCCCGACCATGGCGATCAGAAGGGCCGGATCCGGTAGGGGAACTGCGGCCACGGCGTGGACCCGATCCGGGAAGAACACAGCACAAGTCAGGGCGACCAGCCCCCCTAGGGAATGACCGACCAGCACCGCCGGCCCCCCGACCACCTGCTGGAGAAAGGCTCCCAGTTGACGGGCCCAGAGGCGATTGTCGAGCCTCAGCCAGGCTTGGCTGGAATCGCCAAAGCCGAGAAGATCAATGGCAAACACCTGCCACCCCGACTCGGCCAGGGCACCAGCGTTGTGACGCCAATGGCCACTGGCGGCCCCGAAGCCATGAATCAAGACCAGGGGAGGATCGCCGGGATCACCGATACGGCGCCAATGGCAGCAATGGCCCTGCCAATGCCAGATGCTTTGTTCGCCCCAATCGACGCCCCAGTGGGACGCCGGCGACCCATTGGGGCTCAAGGCGCACCCTTGACGAGGGTGCCGCCTTCAATGACAGAGGCCCGCAAAATCTTGTCGCCTTGCTGAATCTGGTCGATCACATCCATGCCCTTGGTCACACGCCCAAACACGGCATAGCGGCCATCCAGTTCGGGCAAGGCCTCCAGTGCCACATAGAACTGGGCGCTGGCGGAATTGGCATCCCCTGAACGGGCCATGGCCAGGGCTCCGCGTTCGTGACTGAGGCGCAACTCCCTTGTGATGCCAGGAGTGGTGATGGGCTCGCCGTAACGGGGCCGGACCTCGGACTTGAGACCGATTTCAAGAGGGATCAGGCGGGCTTCACGGGTGGTGGGGTCAATGAAGCTGCCCGTGCCGTAGTCACTGGCAGCCACCTTGGGATCGGCGCTGATCGGATCGCCTCCCTGCACCACAAATGGCATGGGCTCTCGAACGACGCGGTGGAAAACGGTGCCGTCATAGACCCCGCGCTTGACAAGGTCGACGAAATTGCCCGCTGTCAAAGGCGCGGCCTTGCCATCAAGTCCGAGGATGACCTCCCCCCGGCTGGTCTGCAGGGCCACCTTGGCGGTACCGCTCAAACATGGCGTCGTCGCGGTCTCACAACCAAGGCTTAGGGAGGGCCGCTCAGCGGCGCAGGCCGATAGGGTCAACGGCAAAGCAAGGCTGATCAACAGAAGCGCCAACCTGAGCCGCCAGCGGGGCAACAAGGGGGAGATGAAGGGAGTGACCATCTGAATCAAAGGCCCTCGAGGGGAACGCCGAGAAAACGGGCCAGCTGGGCCCCGGAGAGCTCGAGATCGGCTAGGGGCTGGGGCTCCCCCACCTGGGTGAGCGGCAGATCCCTGCGTCCCTGCAAGCGCAGGGCTAGTCGGCGGCGGGGGCTGATGCCCTCGCGCACATCAACCTTGACGGCCTGAATGTCCCGCAACGGAATATCCAGCTCAATGCGGCGACGAAAGCCCTGCCGGGTGATGCGCGCTTGACCGGCGTTGCGATCGAATCGATTGCTGCCGGATCCGACATCAAGAGCGATCACGGCCCATAAATAGGTGGCCAGCGCCAGGGCGGCTAGGCCATACAGCCCCATCACGAGACCTTGGGGGACCCAGACGAGATCCGCCGGATGGCCGATCGGTAGCAGATCGCGCTGAAATCGGCTTGAGGCGCTGGTCAGAAGAAAACCGAGCCCACCAATGCTGACCGCGGTGGCCACAAGCAGGTTGGAAAGACGTCTGGAGCCAAGCACGGGCTGCTCCAGCACCAGGGCCGGATCAGCCAAGCCCGAAGCCGCCGGAACGGGGGCGCTACTGGAGGCCATTGAGAAGAAACTTGGGCAACGTGGGCCCATCCTGCCGTGGTGTTGATCCGGTCGGGCCATCACCCGCCCAATGCCTTGACGGAGTCAAGCAAGCCAAGCCGAGCCGCTTCTGATTTCAGCGAATGTCGAGCGGCCCCGCCCTTCCAGGCAAGGTTGTTACGATCGCCCGGTATCCCACAGCCCAGCGGGTTTCCCGCACCGTTCTTCCCATGACGATTGCTGTAGGGCGGGCGCCATCAGCCCGGGGATGGTTCGACGTCCTCGATGACTGGTTGAAGCGCGACCGCTTCGTTTTCGTGGGGTGGTCCGGTCTGCTGCTTTTCCCTTGCGCCTATCTGGCACTGGGGGG